>CAYLSF010000354.1:0-6852 GCA_964385675.1 uncultured Saprospiraceae bacterium | reverse complement strand
TGTCTACCAGACACTCACATCTTCCCTTGAGGAATACTGAGCCAGTGAAATATTTTTACCATATTTTTTCAGATGGCAACTATTACAGGACCTCAGCCTAATGATTTGAATTTTTGATCAGTGCGAAAAATTCCTTAGAATTTTTCAAAGAACCAGATACTTATGCCTGCGTCTCTTATTCTTCAACTATTTCTATTACACCTCTTCTAATCAATAAAATAATGATTTTACAATATGTAGTATAGTCAATATCAAGAGAACCAAATAATTCATTGAACTTGACGGTTCTAGTTGTTAAAATAGGTAGAATAATTGTGATTATAGTGCTTAGATTAGAATAAAGTGGATGTTTTAAATAATCAGCTAGATAAAGTTGATAGTTCACAGCTCTTAGAGATAATAAGTGGTTATTATCTAGATATTGAGTAGCTAACCGATCTACCGTAGAAGTAATAAAAGGTTTAGCAGTTTCAGGTCTATTACTTTTATTTGGACTTAAGCGTACTTTACTTTTAATATTAGCTTGCGTACATAAATCATTAAATTCCTTGTCGTTTTTATGATTTAAAGCAATATCCCATAATCGATATAAGTCCTGAGCAGTATCCTGCCATGTAAATCTGGAAACATGCTCTAATCCTTTTTGAATAAGCTCGTTTTTGATAGCATTATTATGAAGTAATAGATAGCAGGTATCCACGATATTATTGAATAAGGGAGCTGCGGCATCTGTTAATAACGCTAAGCTTTCACTCCATTCCATCCTACGTCCAATGTCATTAGATGCTATAGTTGGAATCAAGTAGGGCTTATAGGCTTCTGCTAATACTTCAGAGTACCCATTCCAGTCGGTAGCAACAATAGGAAGACCAACTGCTTGAGCTTCCAGAAGTGCTATCCCAAATGACTCTTGAGGATTACAAGCGATTGAGATATATAGATCTGCTGCTGCAAAAATATGCTTTTTAATCTCTTCTTCTATCCTATAATGAATTGATACGTTTTTAGTCAATCCAAGTTGATGAATTAACTTAACCCAAGTTTTTTCATTAATAGTTTCATCTTCATAAGAAGCGCTACCTACTAAAGCTAGCTTCAAATTAGAAGGACAGTTCATTTTTTGATATAATTCATGAAATGCTAAAACTAACTGTCCATAATCTAATTTTTGATAGGTAAGTCTATTAAGACTTAGTATAACTTTATCTGTTTCTTCTAATCCTAGAAAGTTTCGTCCTATTTGTCGACTGCCATTTACAAGATGACTTGGATCAAAACCATGTGGGACAATCTGTATCTTAGGAAATTTTCGTTTTCTGAGTGCTAATAACCATTGGACTATTTGTAGGCGTTGAGCATTACTTGATGATGGAGAAATAAAGAAAACAGGGTATTCTGTATTCCATATTTTCCAAGGTAAATTTAACATTGCTCTTTGCTGAAAGGAAAGCTCCAAACTATGAATATGAATAAAAAGTGGAATTTTATTCATTATACGATGAAAAGTAACCCATTTATATAAGCTGCCTACTCCATGTAGTATGGCGATATCTACATCTTTAAAGTAAAATGGTTCCTTTTGGGATGATTGTTCCCAACATTCGACTCTACCTTCTTTAATTTCTTTTTGAAAATGACTAGTAAATCGCTCATAGTCCTGAGGATTCTTTTCCATAATGAAACGGATAGAAACCTCAGGATTTTTAAGAAAAGTTGTTATTAATGATTGTTCTACGATGGCTTGACCTGCTAACGCAAAGAAAAAGCCAGGCTCACAAACGGTTACAATTTTTATCATTTCCACAAGACCTTTGCTAAGTAGTGCATATAAGTCGCATATCTATATAAATTTGAATCACGCCATTTTCCCATACCCATTGTTATTAATTTGATTACTTTTTTATCAAACGTTTCTAGTTTGCGTCCATTTGGAAATAGTGCACTTTCAATATCATAGAAAAATTGAAGCGGTATTTCTGATGCAAATTCATACATTGTAGGGTCTTGCTCAAACCACTCGGTTATAGCTGTTTTACCATGTTTGATTAGCTCAAAAACAGCATCATATTGAGCTTGTATAGAAGATGCTCTTAGACATTCCTCTGTTAAGCTGTAGAGTTGCTCGCTATATTCAAAGAAATATTTATTGGGATGTAACATTTTATTTAAAATAATTCCAACATTGTAAGGGTCATCATAAATACTTGCATTTAATACATGATTATTAGGAATCCTCCATAAATGCCAACTAGAACCAAAAAAGACTGATACACAAGGAGTTGCTTTTATAACACCAATGTGTCCTGTGAAAGTATCTAACCCAAATAATAAATCGCTATCTGATGCTCGTTGCATTGTTTCTGCAATACTAGGAATATAGTCTAACCAAATAAAATCTATATGTTCTACATCTTTTAAATGTTCTGCAATTGCTCTACTGTAAGCTTTAGTTGTTTCATTGATACCTTCAAATATCTCAATTTTTACTGGTTCTTTTTGTACTGCTCCTCTAATGCTATCTGCCCACCATTTAGGACTTAATACTCGATAATCTTTTGAGGAAAATGGGTTGACATACATTTTTCTGGGTGTGGAAAATTTAAAGTCTGGTCTAAAGTATGGTGCTTCTTCTTTATCCAGTTTTAAATTCTCTACCAATCCCGCACGCAGCATAAAAGTATCTATCATGTGATATACCGTCGGTGCTTTTGATAGAACATGTTCGGTAATTTGATGATTTTTTTGATCAATGATTCGTGCAACTTTTGAACCGGTATCAAAATACATAAACTTATCAAAACCAGGCACTACCTCTAAGTGTCTGTAAATATGTCCTGCTGCAAACTCCATGAAGATAACCAAATTATTAGGGTCTTCTTCTATGACTCTCTTACCTAAAACATAAGGTACTAACGGGAAATTTTTACAGTAATGTACTTTATCAATTTCTGGATATACATCCCAAAGATTTTTATAATAAGAAGTAACTTCTAGTTTGGCATGAGGAAAACGCTTTTTGATTTTTTTGAGCATTTTTAAAAATATTACTGCATCGCCAATTCCAATATTAGGTCCGATGGCAAATAGGATTTTTTTAGGATTATCCCAAAGACTAATATCCAAATGTTCAACTGGTGTTAATGCGGACCAAAGTGGAGTTAAAGTTTGAAAATACTTTTTAAATTCCATTTTTAAATCCTTATGCACCTTTGCATGAAAGAGTTTGTCATCATGTGTCCTTTGTGCTTCTAACGTATCAATAATCTTAAAATTACGAATACCTTCTTCTTCTAAAGCACTTAATGAGGGCCAGCCAGGTTCCAATAATAGTTCTAATAGCCCCCTACACATCTTAACTACCCTTTTATAATAGCCATCATTGGCTTTACTAAATGGTCTGGATACTGTATGATAAATAGTAATTAAGAATACAGCAAGAATTAATTTTTTGACCTCTTTATTTTTACCCAATTCATCCACTATTACAGCGGCTTCTTCTTTTGTATTAATAATCATCGCTTTTGGTTTAAATAGTTAGAAAGTGGTTTTTTAGATAAAATCCAATTATCAAAATAAATAATATCAATATCAGTTAATTCAAAACATTCAACTGCATGGAGAGGTGTTTCTACAATAGGTTTACCTGCTACATTAAAAGATGTATTGACTACGATTGGTACACCTGTCAATTCTTTAAAAGCATTGATTAATTCCCAATAGGAAGGGTTATAATTCTTTGATACGGTCTGTAATCTAGCTGTATTATCCACATGTGCTACCGCAGGAATCTGATTGACTTTAGACTCATGAATAGGTACAACTCTTAACATAAAGGGACTATTACCTTCTACATCAAACCATTCTGAGGCGTGTTCTTCTAATGCAGATGGGGCAAATGGCCTGAAACCTTCACGATGTTTTACTTTGCTATTTAAGTAATCTTTCATATCTTCTCTTCTAGGATCGGCTAATATACTACGATTTCCTAATGCTCTAGGACCAAATTCTGCTCCTCCCGTAAAACGACCTACTATGTAACCATTTGCTAGACATTGAGCGATTTTTTGAACGTCATCTTCTACCTTTTCATAATGATATTTCGTAGCTTTTACAGCTTCTTCTATTTCTTGTGCTGTGTAACTAGGACCTAAATAGTCGTTTAGTTCTGTTGTGCTAGGTTGCCATTTAGCCAATTCATAAGCACCATAAACAGCTGCTCCTAAGGATTGTCCAGTGTCACTTGGATTAGGAGAAATGTAAATGTTTTCTGGTTTAGCGTGTCTAATGGCAATCTCGTTTGCTACACTATTTAGAGCTACACCTCCTGCGTACACGAGGTTTTTTTGTCCAGTGATTCTTAAAGCAGCTTCAAAAGCATTTTTCAAAACTTCTTCTACAATGGCTTGGCCAGCGTATGCTATATTCCTGTGTTTTTGGGTCAATTCAGATGTCCAAGAATATGCTCTAGCAGGTGTATAAGTACTCATCGCTGTCATTAAATCTTCTCGATTTAAAAAAGAGAAAGAGCCATCATCATGTAGAGTTAAAAATGGTTTGATTTTATTGTAAAATTCATCATTTCCAAATGCAGACAGCCCCATAGTCTTGCCCTCTTGACCTTGTTTGAAACCAATATGGTGATTAATTAGGGCATAGATAATGCCTAAACTGGACTCTGGAAAAAGAAATTCTTTGAAAACTTGTTGTTTGCCTGTACGCTCCATTACAGAGATAGTACCACAGATTTGGCGATTGTCTATTCGAGATAATTTTTCACCACAAGTGTCAATGGTTAGTACTGCCGCTTCCTCAAATCCACTTTGCCAAAATGCTTGTCGCTGATGTATTACATGGTGTTCTACATCAATAATAGAAGTCGCTTTTGGAAACCATCTGTTCAATTGACGTCCAAGTCTGAATTCAGAAGTTACAAAATGACTTTGACTAGTTACTACTAAATCAATGTCCTCTGCTGTCATTCCTGTATCTCTTAGTAACCAATTTAACCAAACAGGAAATTTGTCTTCAAAAACTTCATACTTTGGAAACCCTCTAAATGAATAGGTTAAAATTTTATTAATCCATTTATCTTCTGGATCTTTTTTGCTGAGTATGTCATTTATCTCATCTTTTGCAAACATTAGATTATACTTTTGTCCTGTCATTCGGTCTAAGACTGAACTTCGTATTGTACCATCTTTCCCCATATAACTAATACTAGCTCCATGCCCCGTACAAGCAATTCCTACAATGTTTTTTACATTTTCTAATTGCCTGACCTGTTGTCCACTATCACTAATTGCTTGTTCTCCTGTTTCTGAGCGCATTATAGGGTTTAAAAGAGGATTATTATACATTTTAAACTCTGAGCGAGGAGGAAGTACCGCTTTTCCTTCGACGATATCTGTTAATAACTCTACTAAACATTTTTTTAAATAATTAGCCCAAGTAGAAATACGTTTTACCTTTTGAATACAAGTTAGACGTGCTTCTTCAGGTAGTGTAGCATCATTCTGGAGAACAAAAGCATGATTGTATTTTAATAGTTGAATAATTAATCTATCGCATATTTCTCCAGGCGTTTCAGAATAATTTCGACCTTCATTATTTTGACATAATTCTTGAAGTTTTATATCAAACTTGTTTATTAATTTATGTCTTTTTCCATTTTGAAAATCAATGTTTCGCTTTACTTCAGATATTCTCTCATCTGTAGCCCGTTTGCTACGAGCATGATCTTCTAAATTCCACAATCTTTGGTGAGTCCTGTTTAATTCTTCTAGTGTTTCTAAGGATACATTTAATTGATTTAATAATTTAAAAGCATCATAGCCAAAAGCCTTAATTAAGGAATGCTTTTCTAAATCAGGTTTAATCAAGGTTAATTTTTCCTTTGCTAATTCTACATTTTTCATTTTAACATTTTTAAACTTGGTTGTGGTCTTATATGAATTTCAGTAATACAAGCGTCTTTAGGAGTTTGTAGCGCAAAGCAAATAGTGTTGGCTACCGTACTCGGAAGAATCATAGTATTTCTATCAATGCCTAAAATATCAGGTATAAGAGTAGTGTCGGTCATATCGGGTAAGATTGAAGTAACTTTGACACCCTCGTCTCTAATTTCGGAGAATAAACTTTCTGCAAAATGGATTAAACCACTTTTTCCTGCTAAGTATGCACTAGCACGGGGCATAGCAGGTTCTCTTGCAGCTATTGTATTTACAATTATTACATTACTTTGAGGAGATTGCGTTAAATATGGTAAGGCCGTTCTTAGGATTTCTACGGGAGCAAGTAAATTTAATCGAATGGATTGATTAAATTCTAGTTCAGTCATTTTTTTGAATCTAGTAAATCGCCCTCCTCCTGCTGAAGAAACAATCGCATCTAAACGCCCTTTCCAAACTATACTTTTTTCTACTAATATCCGTCCTGCATCTTCTTCTAATAGATTAATACAAACAACATGATATGTTGCATTGAGAGTGTCTAATTGTTGACTCACTTGCTCTAACTTTGAAGCGTTACTACCTGTAATAATAATAGCAGCTCCTTGTTTAGCTAGTGAAATGGCCGTAGCTTCTCCTATACCACTAGAAGCTCCCGTAATTAAAATTACTTTATCAATAAAATCACTATACATTTTCCTTTGTGGCTATATCATTACATTTCTCTATTACTTTTCTATTTAAAGCATAACGAGCTAGTCCCAGTTTGTTGGAAATAAACAACAAATAGATAGTAACTATATACTTAGCTAAAGTTTATAAAAGCGACTACTGAAATAAAATTGCTTATTATTAATAGTTTTTAAGGAATTACTATTTAAAAATAAACTCAGCAATTAAGGTT
>CAYLSF010000353.1:0-6868 GCA_964385675.1 uncultured Saprospiraceae bacterium | reverse complement strand
ATTTATTTAATAACTATTAGTTACTTATTATACGAATTTTTTAGACTGACTCAATAAGGAGCGTAAAATAACTTTAGCTTTGTAGTAAGATTTAACGCTTTGAGCCGACTTATGATAAATAACAAAAATTCAATGGAATCTTTACGAAAGACTTATACTGAAAGAGCAGCTAAATTCTCATCAACAGCAACAGAATTATCTAAAAAATATGATCAGCTATCATGGGCGAGACTTTTCTTATTTTTAGTAGGAATTGCGGTCTTAGTCCTTTTATTTTCAAATTCTCCTTTGGTAGGAGGTGTGGTAGTTTTAATCTTTATAGTAGGATTTGCTCGGTTTGTCTTGTGGCATCAGGGGATTTTGCGAGAGCGAGATTTTAATAAGGCATTAGCAGCGATGAATGAGAAGGAGCTAAAAATTTTAGATGGAAACATCAATGAATTTGATAATGGCGAGGAGTTTTTAGACCCTTTACATTCATATCTAGTGGATTTGGATATTTTCGGAGCGTATTCCTTTTTTCAATATAGTAATAGAACGGCAACGCTAATTGGTAAGAAGCGATGGGCAAAATATTTAAGTGATTCAGTCGATTATGAAACGATTATAAACCGTCAAGATGCAGCACAGGAATTAGCAACCTACTTAGCATGGCGACAAGAGTTTCAAGCCATTGGACGAAATACAAAAGAGACGGAACGAGATGTAGATATGTTGATTCGATGGTTGGACGAGCCGCCTTTTTTATTGAATCGGTCCTATATGCTCTTAGTCCTGTGGGGCTTACCGTTGTTGACTTTTGCGTTGATATTTAGTGTGTTTTTTATTCCATATCAAATCGCAGTTGGAATGATGATTTTTAATCTGTTTTTGATACAACAAGCGATTAAATATACCAACAAAGCACATCAATATACAAGTGAAGCAGGTGATATTTTGGGGCATTATGCTAAGCTAATTGACCATATTGAGCAACGAACATTTACAACGCCAAAACTACAAGCCTTACAACAACAACTAAAAACAGACGAAAAAAATGCAGTTAAATACTTAAAACAATTGTCTTTAATCATTCATCAGTTTAATGCTCGACTAAATATTTTTTCCATCTTTTTACAAATGACGATTTTGTGGGATTTGCAATGGTTGTACCGTTTAGAAAAATGGAAGGCGAACTTGAAAGATCGATTACCGATTTGGTTTGAGGTCTTGCAAGAGTTTGATGCAATGGTGAGTTTAGGGACATTATATTATAACCATACTGATTGGAAATTACCAAATATTCACCCTAATGCTCAACATTTTGAAGGCGAAGCTATTGGGCATCCGATGTTGCCTCGTGAAAACCGAGTGGATAATAATTTAACTGTACCAAGCAAAGGTCATATTAAACTCATTACTGGCTCAAATATGGCTGGAAAATCGACCTTCCTGCGAAGCGTAGGGATGAATATTGTATTAGCGATGATAGGTGCACCTGTTTGTGCCGCACGATTGGAATTGCCCTTGCTACAAGTGCATACAAGTATGCGAACGCAAGATGCCTTACATGAAAGCACGTCTTCTTTTTATGCAGAACTGAAACGCCTAAAAACTATTATTGATGCGGTGGAGGCTGGTCAGCCTGTTTTCTTTTTATTGGATGAAATTCTAAAAGGAACAAACTCGACGGATAGGCACACGGGCTCAAAAGCCTTGATTCGTCAATTGATAGATAGCAAAGGTATGGGCTTAATTGCTACGCATGATTTGGACTTAGGGACACTTGAAGCTCAATATGGCGGTACAATTGAAAATCTTTGCCTAGAGGTGGAAGTGGAAAATGACCAATTGGTTTTTGATTATACGGTAAAAAAAGGCGTGAGTAAAAGTTTTAATGCCACTTACTTGATGCGGAGTATGGGGATAAGGGTTTAAGGTTTGAAAGCTCTATTTCTTTTTGTATTTTTATTGAGCAAATGAATTATTTATGATTAAAGTACCTTATGGCATTAGTAACTTCGAGACGCTTGTTAATAATGACTATTATTATGTAGATAGAACAAACTATATAGAGACGCTTGAAAGTCTGGTTTATCGCTATTTGATTTTTTTACGTCCTCGAAAGTTTGGTAAGAGTTTATTCTTATCTACGCTTGATTATTATTACAATGTCAATCATCAAAATAATTTTAAATCCTTATTTAATCCTTATTACATTGGACAAAATCCTACTCCTTTAGCTAATCAATATCTTATTCTTCGGTTTGATTTTTCTCAAATTGATACTTCTTCTTTTGAAAATACTTTTCAAGGGTTTTTACAAAATGTGAAAACTGGAGGAATAGATTTCTATGGAAAATATGTAGATTTTTTTGATGATAGAGATATAGAGCGAATTAGAAATTATACTTATCCTTCACATATTATTCAGGATGTTATAACAGAGGTTCATTTGAGAACACCATATAAAATTTATCTTCTAATAGATGAGTATGATCATTTTACCAATGAAATTTTATCTTTTCGATTCAATGAATTTATGACGATGGTCGGGCAGAATGGTTTTGTCCGTAAATTTTATGAAGCCATTAAAGTAGGGACACATCAAGGCACAATTGATCGGCTTTTTATTACAGGAGTCTCGCCTATTACTTTAGATAGCTTAACTAGCGGATTTAATATTGCGACCAATATTACATTAGAAGAAGAGTTTAACGAGATGTTGGGATTTTCAGAGCAAGAGGTGGTGACTATATTAAAGGGAGTTCATGTGCCACTTCAAGATTTAGCGGAAGTGTTACTAAAAATGAAATTATGGTATAATGGTTATAAGTTCAATGAAGATGCAGTTCAAAGGGTCTATAACTCCAATATGATTCTTTACTTTGCGGCACATTATGGCAGAAAGCAACGCTATCCTAGAAAATTACTTGATCCTAATATAGCTAGTGATTATAATAAGATTCGTAAGTCTTTTAAGATAAAAGGTAAAGAAAAGGAGCATTTAAAACACCTCAATAAACTATTAGAAACTAAAACACTTCAGGCCCAACTCGTTCATCAATATGATTTAGAGCGACAATTTGGAGCAGATGATTTTATCAGCTTGCTTTTTTATCAAGGCATTATTACGATATGGGAGACAGACTTAGGTACGATTACCTTTAAGATGCCGAATTACGTTATTGAAGAATTATATTTTCAATACTTTCATCAGGTCATTTTAGAGGAAACGAACATGGAAAGTGAAAGAGTAGATGTACATAAACATGTGGTTGCTTTGGCTCGAAATAACAATATGCAACCTTTAGTTCGATATACAGAATCTATCTTACAAGAATTAGCATTAAGGGACAAAATAAATTTTGATGAAAAATACATTAAAGTGATTTTTACCTCTGCTTTTTATGTATCGGGGATTTATACGATTGCGAATGAATTAGAAGTTAAAAAAGGAGAGACAGATAAAGGGTTTGTAGATTTAATCCTTATGCGTCGTCCGCCCTACACACCTACCTATCAATTTGTGATTGAATTTAAGTACATTAAAAAACAAGATGCTGCACAAACCCCTAAAGTTAAAAAAGCGGCTGTTGCTCAACTAAAAAATTATTTAAAACACGAGCCATTACTTCAAAAAATGGATAATTTAAAAGCCTATGTTGTTATTTTTGTTGGGAATAAAGGTGAAGTGATTGAATTAGAAATTTAAAAGATGTTGGTATTAAATTACTATAACTTATCACCTCAAATCCTCCACCCCTTCAGGTCGCTTATCCATTTCCCAACGAAAGCCTTCTAGTTGTAATTTTTTGTGATTTGCTTGTTTCATTGGAAACATTGTTGCATCAGGTTTAGCAATAAATTTGATGGTTTCTATTTCATTGTTACCAAAATTAATGAGCATTTCGCTACATATCGTTTGATTGACACCAATATAGGCTTGGGTATCATCCAAAATATAATAAACCGATTGCCCGCTGCCCTCTACATTGATGGTGCGTAATTCATCTTCTATAAAATTGGCAATGACATCTCGACCTTTGATTTGATTAAAAAAGACTTCATCTGGGGAGTTGATAATAAAGGCTTTATTGAATAAGTAAATTTTATCAATGGTTTCGTTGGCAAGGGTAATCCGAACGGTATCCGATGAAAACTGAGAGGTATCCGACCAAATAATCGGATTTTTAAAAAACTCAAAAATAGAATCTGCTTCGCTATACATCAACGAGTCACTAATCGCTTGTAAATCACTTTTGAATACTCGAACATTTTTATCGGCTACAATTTTTCGAGTTGTGGTATCCATTGGAATTTCATAGTAGGACTTTAAGGTATCCGCAGATAGGTAAAGTGTATCTTCATCCACCAAAGTCGTCATCAATGGACGACCAACTGCAAAGAAATAGGAGGTGCTGTCATTATAATCTGCTTGTTCGCAGAGGATAGATATTTTTTGAGCGGTATCTTCAAAAAAGACATTCCCAAAGGCTTGTGCAAAATGAGTCGTCTGACTGTATTCTAAGCTATCTGCTTCCAAGAACGTAGGCGGATCAGAAATCCGAACCCTTTTGGTAAAAATAGCGACTTGCCGCACGCCGTCATAAGTACTTTGCCCTTCTGCGGTGATGGTTTGTGTACCGTCTTTGATTTCTGTCTGACCTACGGTGTTGTAGGCCTCTGTTTCATTGTTATATACAATTTCATCAGATGTAACGGTGCGAGTGCTATCTTGAAAAAAGGCATTACCAATGAGCGACGTTTCATCTGTTGCTCCGTTGTAGATGATTTTATCCCCTACGGCTTTTCGTGTGCCATCTATACTTCTAAACTTTGGATTTTGCTCAAACTCTGCATATTCTTTATTCGGGTCAAAAAATCCCTTTTCGCAATAAATTTGATTTTCTTTATTAATAATATTAGTCGGCCCTAGAAAATAGGTAATATTGGTTTCCGTATCAATTTTTAAGGTATCAGCTACCAATGAATATTCGGGATCGACTACGGTAACGCTATCCTTAAAGTATATTTCTTTTTTATCCACATAATAATAGCCAATTTGACTATACAATCGAGTTTGACGATTGGTAATAATCGCACTTGTATTGTATTGAGCAATTTTGGTATTAAAATCATAATCCAACTTATCGGTAAATAACTCTGCCTTAGAGTCCGTTAATACCACTTCTCCCAATAAATTAGCGGTTCTAGCATTGCCATTGTATACAAGAGAATCGGCAAAAATATTAACCGTATCCGCTTGTTGGATTAAAACATTTCCGAATGCTCGCACATTATTATTCATATCCATAACGGCACTATCGCAAGACATCAATACATTGCCTTGATGTAGTTTTACATTGCCCACGAATATGCGAATATCTTCTCCTTCAACCTGTTCTCCTCGCAATCTATCTGCATTATCAATAATAACAATTTTGGAAGAATCTTGAGCATTAGGTTGGGCAATACGAGGTTGAGCAATTGCGAGAATTGCTGAAAAAAGTAGCAAGCAAGTGAGGAGTTGTTTCATTATTGATTTTTCTCCCCCCTAGCCCCCCAAAGGGGGGAATAATCCATATTCCTCCCTTTGGGGGGCTAGGGGGGCACTATTTAACTAAAAAAGGGTACTGCATCTATATCAGTACCCCTTTTCAACGTTTATATTTTTCAAAATAAGTTTTAACCTTTCGTTAAAAAGGTGTTACTATTTATCCTTTTTCTCTAAAGCTGGATCACTTTTAGGTGTTTCATAATCCCCTCTTTTCTTCTTCAAGATAGCCGTGTAGCGTCTAGGATTTAAACGGAAATCTTGTAACAACAAGCTCAAGTGCATCAAGGAAGTATCTAAATTTTGATATAATCCTTCATTGTTAACTAATTGCCCTAAAGTCCCTTCACCATTATTGATTTTACCAATGACCGTATTTAAATCTGCCACTGTTTTATCAACAGAAGACATGGTTGTATTTAAACTAGCAATAGCGGTATTGGCAGATTCAAGTGTTTTTGCCAATTCCAATTGTTTGAGTGACTCACTAAATTCTGCCGCATTTTTGATGGTCTTAGCAATATCTGCATTACTAGCTTTTAGGTTTCCAGAAATATCATTGAAATTACCTAACATCCCATCAATCTTTCCAGATGAATTGGCTAATAATAGTTTAAGACTTTGAGAAGTTGCATTTAGATTACGAAGGATAGCTTGTACATCTTGTAAAGATGCTTTTACATCTGCACCTCCGCCACTACCACCAGTAACTTTCTTGATCATAGAGTCCACAGAAGCAATACTTTGTTCTGCTTTATCAATGTAAGGTTCTAATTGCTCAGTAACTGCTCCAAACATAGAAGTCAATTTTCCTTGAATGGTATCTCCATCTACCAGGCAGTTACCACCTTCACAGGCTTGTGGTTTAAAGGTTAGTTCTACACCTTTTCCACCCATGATACTCGTAGTTTGAATACTGGCTAATGCTCCTTCTTTTACAATTGGAATTTTTTCTGTCAAGTCCAATTGAACCATTAGTTTTCCAGAGTAGTCTTCTTTTAGATAAACCGCTGTTACAGAACCAATTTTAAATCCATTCGTGATAACAGGATCAGATGGTGCTAAACCATCTACATTGTCATACTCGACATATATTCTGGTGGTGTCTCTCAATAGTTCTTTTCCATTTAAGAAGCTATATCCCCATACTGCAATGGCAATAGCAGAAATGGCTAAAAGACCCACTTTTGTTGCATTTGATAATTTCAAAACTGCTGTTTTTTATTTATGCGACAATCGACAATCGATAGTCGACATTTGAAAATTCTATTGACAATAATTCAATAAATATGATATAAAATATACCCTTAACTCTATGTCATGTTTAAAATA
>CAYLSF010000352.1:0-6880 GCA_964385675.1 uncultured Saprospiraceae bacterium | reverse complement strand
AAATGGGCTTGATTAGTAATGCTATTTACAAAAAAAATCAAAGTTTACATTGTATTATTTATAATCGAAAATTATCTTTTAGATTTTACGGTAATGATACTTCTAGCAATACAGAATTGCAAGAAAATACATGGACACATGTTGCATTTAGGTATGATAAAACAAAACAAGAGCAATCTATTTTCATAAATGGTAAACTAGATGTAAAGGGAACAGGCAAAAAGGCTTTACAAACACCAAAAGATGCTTTATTATTTATTGGACAAATTGGCTTTGAACTCAACTGGAATTTCAATGGTCTAATGGCAGATTTTAGATTAGAACAACAAGCACATACCGATGCAGATATTTACAGTGCTTCCATGACTTATGATCCTGCTAAGGATTTATTTACCAAGTTTTCTCCATCACCACATTGGACTTACAATATACTGCCTCCAATTACGCATCCGCCTAAAGCTGCACTAAATTTTAGAGGCTATGGAAATACCGTAAATTTGGGTTCAGCAGAGAGCTTAAAACTGACCTCTAGGGATAGTTATACCATTGAATTATGGTTTAATAGTTCTAATTTAAGCAAAAAACATGTTGCATTAATTGGTTGCATCAAAGAAAAGTCAGGCAATTGTTTAGTAGGTGGCATTAGACATCAAAAACTATTTTTTGGTCAATTTGGTGTCAACCCAGACCTGATAGATGGACAAACCATCCTTAAAACCAATCAATGGTATCATGTAGCTTTCAGATATGACCTTGTTCAAAATACAAGAACTATATTTTTGAATGGAAATATTGAAACTCAACATAACATTTCACAAAAAATCCCCATATCGGCTAATATTAGATTAGGACATTTTGGCAACATTGATGATGATTCTTTCTTTGAAGGGACACTTAGTCACGTCCGAATTTGGAAAACTGCGTTAAGTGATGGAGCAGTCGCTCAAAATCAAAAAGGGTTAAGTAAAAATTCCCAAATGACCAATATACAAGCAGCATGGAACTTAGATGAGGGCATAGGCACTTCACTCTATAATTTAATATCAGCGACAAACACCATTAATTTACCCGCGTTTAATTTTAATAATAGTGACTTGCCACCTTACAAAGTTAACACTCATCAATCTATCCATATTGCCAATAATCCACTCTTTGTTTTACCCAAACAATACTCGAATTTAGTGATTGATTCTAGTTTTACATTTATGGTTTGGATAAAAGTACCAAGCTTTAAACTGAGGGAAGAAAAGGTGGAACAAATGGGCTTGATTAGCAATGCGGTTTACAAGGATAATCAAAGTTTGCACTGTATTATTTATAATCGAAAATTATCTTTTAGATTTTATAATAATGATACTTCTAGTAATACAGAATTACAAGAAAATACATGGACGCATGTTGCATTTAGGTATGATAAAACCAAACAGGAGCAATCTATTTTTATAGACGGTAAATTAGATGTTAAAGGAACGGGCAAAAAGGCTTTGCAAACACCCAAAGATGCTTTATTATTTATTGGACAAATTGGATATCAACTGAATTGGGGATTCAATGGTCTAATGGCAGATTTTAAATTAGAACAAAAAGCATATACTGATGCAGAAATCTACCAAGCTTTTATAGCTTATAATTCTACTACGGATTTATTTACTAAATTTTCTCCAACACCACATTGGACTACTAATACGCTACCTCCAATTGCACATCCTCCTAAAGCTGCCTTAACTTTTAACGGTTATGGAAATACCATAAATTTAGGGCCAGCAGAAAACTTAAAACTAACCTCTAGGGATAGTTATACCATTGAATTATGGTTTAACAGTTCTAATTTAAGCAAAAAACATGTTGCATTAATTGGTTGCATCAAAGAAAAAAAAGGCAATTGTTTAGTAGGTGGCATTAGACATCAAAAACTATTTTTTGGTCAATTTGGTGTCAACTCAGACCTAATAGATGGACAAACCATCCTTAAAACCAATCAATGGTATCATGTAGCTTTCAGGTATGATCTTATTAAAAATATAAGGACTATATTTTTAGATGGAAATATAGAAGCTCAACATACTATTTCACAAAAAGCACTAATATTCTTTGATATTCGACTAGGGCATTTTGGTAATATTGATGATAATTCTTTCTTTGAAGGTACGCTTAGTAACCTCCGAATCTGGAAAGCAGCTTTGAGTGATGAAGCAATTGCTCAAAATAGAAAGGGATTAAGCTATAACCACCTTTTTAGAGCTTATGCAGATGGCACAGGTAATGTAGAAGCTTTATACGATTTGCCTGGAGATAGGAGTATATGCTTAGAATCTCGCAATCAAACTATTCTTGAAAAGCGCATTATAGCTTATCGAAAATTAAAAGCCAATAAAGCCACAAAAGCCCAAAAGGTTGCAGCGGCACATACAAAGGCGAATGAAAAAATATCCGCTAAAAATAAGGAGTTAGCACAAACGACTAATACAGAAAATAATAAAGTTAAAGCTAAAAAGGATTTACACCAAAAAGATAGGGAAAATAATGCTAAGAATTTAGCAGCTGAACATACTAAGTATAATTCCTCCATTTATAACAAAAAACAAAGTAATGCTGAAAGAATTGCCACTGCACATAGAAATGCAAATACAAAGATACAACAGGCCCATATAAAAGCTGCTAGTGATAAAAGAGATGCAAGAAGACGAGCGGAAAGTATTAAAAGAACGGGGCAGGGATAGACCAGTAAGTTTTAATTAAAAAATATATT
Source organism: uncultured Saprospiraceae bacterium (assembly GCA_964385675.1). Classification (GTDB taxonomy): domain Bacteria; phylum Bacteroidota; class Bacteroidia; order Chitinophagales; family Saprospiraceae; genus CAYLSF01. The sequence goes on along the minus strand of CAYLSF010000352.1, from coordinate 4,131 downwards.
TTTTGAACCACAAAGCATATAATGATAATTCGTTAAAAACAGATTAATCTTTGTTCTCTTCCAACAATTGTAGGGGTAGCTATTGAGTTCGTATCTTTGTGGTTCAAATGATGTAATCTGATAAAATTGAGAATTAAATGCATAATGATTCAATAATATCTACATTCGTACAAATTCTACCATCAAATAGAATCAGTACGAATGTAGAATTACTACAACAATTTGCGACAACCACCTTTCAAACTTCCCAAAAAATACAAGCCATCCTTTATCCTATTTCAATTCAAGAAATACAAGCGATTTTTAAAGTAGCCAATCTATATAAAATTGCGATTTATCCAATCAGCAAAGGAAAAAATTGGGGATATGGCTCAAAAGTGCCGACTCAAAATAATGCTGTAGTGGTTTCTTTAGAACAAATGAATCGAATTCTTGAGTTTCATGAAACACTAGGATATATTGTTGTACAACCTGGTGTGACGTTTCAGCAAGTACATGATTTATTACAGACCAAAGGTGGAAAATTCGTAATTAATCCACCAGGCAGTTCACCACATACAAGCATTATTGGAAATACATTAGAACGGGGCATTACCCAAAGTATATATGGCGATAGAAATCAACAAATTTGTGGATTAGAAGTCGTATTGCCCAATGGAAAAGTGATTCAAACAGGATTGAGTCGTTACCAAAATGCGAAAGCAAAGCATTTGCAAAAATACGGTGTCGGAGCATCTTTTGATGAATTATTCGTACAATCTAATTTAGGCATCGTAACACAACTGACACTTTGGCTAATGCCTAGACCTGCGTTTTATCAGCAGTTTTTTTGTACCGTTAGTTCTCCCTTACAATGGATAAATACCCTCCAACAGTTACAAGTACTCAAATTAAATGGCGTAATTGATACTATCATTTCTTGTTTTAATGATTATAAAATCATTTCTATTTTACAACAGTACCCTTATAAAATAACGCAAAAAACGCCATTACCCAATTTTTATAAAAATGTATTAATCAAAAAAATTGGTGGCGGAAAATGGTTTATAGAAGGATGTATTTGTGGGGCAACGGAATTGATAGTAGCGGAAAAACAACGATTAATTCAACAATCCTTAAATCAAGCGAATGACTTAACTTTTAAGCAGCTTAATGATAACCATAATCCTTTTTTTAGCCAAAACTTACAAACAGGGTTGGCAACCGCCTATTGGCGAAAAAAACAAAAACCATCTAAAAAATCACTTCATCCCGATTTAGATAAATGTGGCATTATTTGGCATACTGCCGTCCTACCTTTTGATGGAAACATTATTCAAAAAACAGCAGTTCAACTAGAAAAACTACTCCTACAACAAAGCTTTGAACCGCTTATATCCATTCAAATTTTATCGCCTCGATGTGTTTATTTAATTATTTCAATTGTATATGACCGCAATCAAATCAATGAGGATAAAAAAGCAATGAATTGTTATCAAACCATATCTGAATGGACAATACAAGAAGGATTTTATCCTTATCGGTTAGGACTTCAAAACAATGTACAATTACCACAGCCCAATGATGATTCTAATTTTTTATTACAAACCCTAAAACAAGCTACCGATCCAAATCGTATTTTAGCCTTCGGACGATATGAATTTTAAATTTACTTCAATTGCCGAAAGTCACAAATCAAAAGTCGATTATCGTATCATGATAAACCGCTTACACTTATTTGAATTTGGAGATCAACGTTGGCTGCCTTCTATTTTTAAAGAGGCACTAACCGATATTTTACAATTTCAAGTACAAGAAATTTATCAACCCGTTGCTCCAAAACTGGCAACGCTTATAAAGCAAACCAACAAAAATCAAATTACCGATTTATGTTCAGGGGCTTCTGGCCCTTGGGAAACGTTAATCCAACAATTACAAAATGAAGGTATCTATCCCAAAGTATTACTGACCGATAAATTCCCTAACCCTAAATATATTCAACAGTTCAATCATCCGAATATAGCCTATTTGGAACATCCAATGGATATTTTTGAAATTCAACCCTCTGAAGATAGCATTTATACCATTTTTACCGCATTTCATCATTTTAATCCCAAACAAGCTGTGCAGATTTTAAATACCTTAGTTAACACGCAACAGCCCATTGTTATTTTTGAATTTACACAACGACGTTGGCAGAATATTATTGGTATGCTACTATCTCCAATTTTAATTTTCTTGACCATTCCTCGACTTCCTCTTCAACGTTGGCAGTATTATCTATTTACCTATCTTTTTCCTATTATTCCGCTGATTTATATTTGGGATGGCATGGTTTCGCATTGCAGAACTTATACCACAATGGAATTAAAAGAAATGGCAACACATTTAAAATCAAACACTTACAATTGGGAAATCGGTGTATTAAAGCACCAAACTTATCCCTATACCATTACTTATCTAATCGGGTATTGATGATTTAACAATTCTCTATTTAGACAACCACTCTAAATCCCTGCAAACGATAGACTTCAAGCGTGAAAAGTCCCCCTTAACAGTCCTGCAACTACTGTACAGGATAAAGCTATTACAATTCAGATGGCTATCGGAAGAAAAGACTATTATTGTTTACCAGTTCCTAATATTTCCACAAAAATTGTCAAAAAACCATTTTTTTAAACCATATGATCCCCTATCTGTTAGTTAATCTATTATTTTATAAATGGATACCTTGAACAAATTAAAAATAAACTTTGTGTTACGCTGTATTTCCTCAGTGTTCTCTGTGTCCCAATTTCATATCAAATGAAAATCAACATATTCTGGTTTCGTAGAGATTTAAGATTACACGACAACGCTGGACTTTATCATGCCTTAAAAAGTGAACATCCCATTTTACCACTTTTTATTTTTGATACTAGTATCTTAGATAAATTACAAGATCGCACAGATGCCAGAGTTTCCTTTATTCATGAGACATTGACTAATCTCAAAAGCAAACTAGAACAAAAAGGCTCAACGCTACTCCTCAAATATGGTAATCCAACAGAAATATGGCAAGAAATCATTCAGCAATATGACATCCATACCGTTTTCACTAATCATGACTACGAGCCGTATGCCATTCAAAGAGACACCACCATTAAAGAAATATTAAATTTCAAACCTATAAGGATCATGTCATTTTTGAAAAAAGAGAAGTGACAAAGGCAGATGGTTTACCCTATACGGTATTTACACCTTACAGTAAAAAATGGCGTAAAAAATTAGAAAGTGAAGTAGATGAAAAAGGAGCATTTACTTATTTCAAGTCGTATCCAAATGAAGATTACTTTCACAATTTTCATCAAACCACTCCCCTACCTAATATTTCATTAGAAGATATGAAATTTCAGCCTACAGAAATTCCAATTCCTAGTAAAACAGTAGCTCAAAAAGTCATTTCTAAATATAGTGAGTTACGTAATTTCCCAGCAATTCAAGGAACATCTCGTTTAGGAATTCATTTTAGATTTGGTACGATTAGTATTCGAGAAAAAGCTAGGAAGGCAAATAAACTGAATCAAACTTATTTAAATGAATTGATTTGGCGAGATTTTTATGCTCAAATTTTAGCCAATTTCCCACATGTAGTTGGACATCCTTTTCGTAAGAAATATGACTATATTGAGTGGCGAAATGATGAAGCAGACTTCAAAAAATGGTGTGATGGTCAAACAGGTTATCCTATCGTAGATGCGGGTATGCGAGAATTAAACGCCACAGGGTTTATGCACAATCGAGTGCGTATGATTACGGCTAGTTTTCTCACCAAACACTTATTAATTGACTGGCGATGGGGCGAAGCCTATTTTGCCGAAAAGTTATTGGATTTTGATTTAGCCAGTAATAGTGGCGGTTGGCAATGGGCAGCCGGATGTGGTACAGATGCCGCACCATATTTCCGAATTTTCAATCCGACGTCACAACAAAAGAAGTTTGATAAAAATTATAAATACATCGAAAAGTGGGTACCTGAGTTTGGAACACCTCGCTACGCTCAACCAATGGTCGATCATAAAATGGCAAGAGAACGTTGTTTAGAGACATATAAGGCTGGGTTGGCGAAAGCGGAAGTAAGTATGAAGTAATAGGTCATAAGTAATAAGTAAC
>CAYLSF010000351.1:0-6887 GCA_964385675.1 uncultured Saprospiraceae bacterium | reverse complement strand
GAATTTATTTAAGATTTTAACATATTTATAAACTTATTGTCTGCATCAGACAAAAGATGCAATAACAATCAAGTACCAATAAGTAGTTATTTTTAGGTGAAACTTGGTCGCTTTCATAAGGAGGCGACCTTTTTTTTTGGGGGTTCATTGTACGTTATTGGTTATCAGTTATCTGGTGTCTGTTAATTTAACTCCAAAACGAACAACTAACAACAGATAACCGACAACCAATAACAATTTGCATTTTTAAATGGATTTTCCTATTTTTCGTAGAATTTCTAAGATTATTCATCTACATTAGTGTACAGTTGTATAACTATTTTCATAAAATAGGACTTTCTTTTATAAATGGTGTACAGGCGTAAACATCAGCAACCAATTTTAAAGAAATAAAACGTGGATATATTCAAAAATATTAAGGGTATCTTTATTGAGGAAGTAAAAGATTCATCACCTAAATCTAAACAAACCACTTCTACAAAAAAGACCACTACTCAGAAAGAAGATGGTGGTAATCGAATTATAAAAGTTGAGAAGAAAGATAAGCCTATTGTTGCTAATGTTGATCCTCAAAAACCTATTGAGGGAGAAGTCAATGAAAAGTTTTTGAATATTCTATTTGATTCTTTAGAGAAGAATAACCTAGATGGTTTTGACTATTTTGAATTCAAAAAGTCGTTACAAGCACTAGAAAAAATGCCAATGGATGAAGCAACACGTTATCAATCGGCATTTGCCATGGCTTCTTCTATGGGAGTTGATGCTACGAATTTGATTCGTACGGCTAGTCATTATCTAAAAGTATTGAGTGATGAGGATAAAAAATTCCAACAAGCCTTAGCTCAACAAAATAATGCAGGAGTTGGTGCTAAGCAAAGTTCTTTAAAAAAATTAGAAACGAGTGTACAGCAAAAGGCAAATCAAATCAAGAAGCTAACGGAAGAAATTACAGCACTTCAAAAGCAGATTGAGTCAACAAAACAGACCATTGCCCAAGCGTCTCATCGAATTTTGAAAACGAAGAGTGATTTTGAAAAATCTTATCAATATCTAAAAGGTCAAATTGATAATGATGTCACTAAGATGAAGACCTATTTAGTGCCTAAAAAAGAAAAGCCTAAGGATAATAAGTAATTTATGGGTTACTAATTGAAACCTTTATTCACCAATAATCGTCAAATCAATAGACTGCCATAAATTCATTTAATTAGTCAATTAATAATTAAAAAAATAATATTTAGCATTTTAACTATGGATACAAAAGATTTCAAACCAAAATCGTTTTGGCAACGCCCTGAGGGAGTTACGGGAGGTATATTTTTAGTAGGTGGTATTGCAGCCGCATTGTATTTCTTGCAACCTGTTTTGCAAGCTATTTTAGCAGGTGCTTTAACTACGCTACAATTAGGATTAGTAGTAATGGGAGCGGCAGCAGTTATCTATATGATACTTGATCCTAAAATGCGTAACTTAGTTAGTTATGGTTATGCAAGCATCATGCGTTGGATTACTGGGATTTTTGTTCAGTTAGATCCTATTGGTGTTTTGAAAAACTATATTGATGATTTGAAAGATAACTTACGTAAGATGAATAAGCAAATTGGAATCTTACGTGGTCAAATGCATAAATTAAAAGAGACCATTAATAATAACCAACGCCAAATCAATAGTAATTTAACATTGGCGAATAAGGCAAAAGAACGTAATAAGCAAAACGTAATGATCTTAAAAGCGAGAAAAGCAGGTCGCTTAAAAGAGTCTAACATGAAGCTAACGGACTTATACAAAAAGATGGAGGTACTCTACAGAGTATTAACCAAAATGTATGAGAACTCTGAAATCATGATGGAAGACTTGAAAGATCAAGTGATGGTAAAAGAGCAAGAGCGTAAAGCTATTCGTGCGTCTCACTCTGCGATGCGTTCTGCTATGAATATCATTTCTGGAAATGGAGACAAGCGTCAGATGTTTGATATGGCATTAGAGGCTATTGCAGAAGATGTAAGTGAAAAAATTGGTGAAATGGAGCGTTTCATGGATTTATCTAGTAGCTTCATGGATTCAGTTGATTTACAAAATGGTGTTTTTGAGGAAGAAGGTATGGCATTATTAGAGAAGTGGGAAAAAGAAGGAACTTCTTTGTTGTTAGGAGATGAAAAAGATATGTTATTGATAGAAGCAAACAGAGAGCAATCTACTTTAGATTTAAATGCACCTATCAAAAAACCTATCGAAGCTCACGATAATCAATACAATAAATTCTTCGATAATTTATAACTATTGAGTAGAGAAGTGAGAACAGAGAATAGAGATAATTTATCTTTGTTGATGTACTCAAATTTCTAGGAGCTATGGAAAAGTTATTCAAAAGCTACAACTTATAATAGAAAACCATAGGCTTTATTCGAAAGTCTATGGTTTTTTAAAATAAACGAGTTGATAACTCGATTTTATTGAAAACACCAATACTGTTTTCAAATAATTCAGTGATCAATTCAAGTATTCTATAAAATAAAAGACTACTTACGTAATCCCGTTATCCCTATCTGCAGACAGGCAAGTATCGGGATGGACAGCATTATTAATCAATTATTTGTAAGTGGCTAGGTTAATTATAAAACCGTCCACCGTCTGCCGTCCACCGTTAACCGTGTAGTCAAATAAAACGATAATTCAAATGGCAAGGAGAAGACTCACATCCTTTTCAAAGTTTTTACTTTTCATGTTAGCTGTAGGTGGTTTATACATGGGATTCGTTTGGGCACAAAATAATGGCTATTTAGAAGGCATCACGAGTGATGGTGGTGGCGGTGGAGAAGGACCTGTTGAGCGACCCAAAGAAGGTAAACCTATCACCAAAAAAGATGACATTATCAAAATTGGTGTGGTAACCTGGGGAGGTTATGCAGGTGGTCAATACTTTAATGAAGGATTTTCAGCCAATAAAAACTCAAGATTCTATAAAGACTATGGCTTTGGGGTAGAATTCAAAGTTTTAGATGATTTTGATGCTTCTCGTGATGCATTCAAGGCAGATGAGGTAAACTTATTATGGAATACCATTGATGCGTTTCCTTGTGAAGTAGAAGGATTAAAAGAGTATGATCCGCAAGTCGTTTTTCAAGCAGATTGGTCTAGAGGTGGTGATGCAGTTGTTGTGCGTAGAGGTATCAATAAAGTGGCTGACTTAAAAGGTAAAGAAATTGCCGTAGCCCCTATGACACCTTCTCACACCTTTCTATTATGGTTGTTGAAAGCAGGGGATTTATCAGCTAAAGATGTAAAAATCAGAGAAATGCCAAGTGCTATTGATGCTGCCGATGCCTTTAAAAGTGGTAGTGTAGATGCAGCCGTAGTATGGAGTCCTGACGATGAAGACTGTGTAGATAAGGTGAAAGGAGCAAGAGTTTTACAAAACACTAGAAATGCTTCTCACATCATTGCCGATATATTTATTGCAAAGCGTTCTTTTATCAATGCGAACAAAGAGCGTTTACAACAATTATATGAAGGTTGGATGAAAGGAGCTGCTGAAATCAATGCTTCTGACGATGCTAAGCGTAAAGCTGCTGCTATCTTAGCAGATGGATTAAATCAACCAGAAGATTTCTGTTATAACGCTATCAATAATGTGCGTCTAACCACACATGGTGATAATGTTAACTTCTTTGGTATGAACTCAACCTATACTGGTGTGACAGGTGAGAAGTTATACAATGAAATGAAAGAAGTATATGCGGACTTAGGGTATGCACCGAAACGTGTAAAAAGCTGGCGTTTGATTGCGAATAATTCTTTTGTAAAAAATGCAAGTATTGCAGATGCAGAAGGACAAGCAGCAGAAGGACAAAAGACCTTCACCAAAGTGACGAAAGAGGACGAAGACAAAGAAGCGATTTCTACCAAACGTGTTAGTATTAGCTTCCGTTCTGGCGAATATAAATTAGATGAAAATGCAAAATACATTATTGATAGAGAGTTTGCTGACATTGCACAAGCCTTCTCTAATGCTCGTATTCGTATTGAAGGAAATACAGATAATGTAGGCGATCATGATTCAAATGTTCAATTATCAAAAATTAGAGCAGAGTCCGTTGCTCAATATTTGATGGAAGAATACGGTTTCCCTGCCGAGCGATTCATTATCATTGGTAATGGTCCTGACAAGCCTATTGCTTCTAACAATAGTACATCAGGTCGTTCTAAAAACCGTAGAACTGATTTTGAATTGATTGCTGATTAATTTTTAAGGTATAAGGTGTAAGGTATAGGGTGTAAGGTTTTCAAAATTGACCTCATACCTTATACCTTGAACCTTATACCTTACACCCTCTTTTCATGTTTTCCAATCTTTTTAAACTCCGAGGAGAACTCACTTCTCAACAAAGTATTATCCTCTCCATTTTAGGTGTTCTATTATTATTTGCGATTTGGGCAGTCATTGCTATGGCTAGTTCAGAAAGTAGAGTTACACAACTCGATACACCTGACCTTAAAATCGAAGATGAAACCTATTATAGTAATGATTCCTTACTCATAGAACATGAGGATGATTTACTCACAAAATCGGACGAGGAACTCGCCAAATATGGTCTAAAAAAAGAAGTTCGTTATCCAATTTTGCCTACACCATTCAGAGTACTTGGCTCGTTTGATGAATTATTGAAAGAAGATAAACTTATCGAGAACAGTGGTAAATCCATCTGGCTCAATATTTTAGGATATTTATTAGCTATTGCCGTTTCCATTCCTGTTGGTTTTGCACTTGGGCTAATTCCTTTTTTTAGAGGGTTATTTAGTAAGATATTTGAAGCCATGCGTTTTATTCCATTGACAGCGGTTACGGGAATATTTGTAATTTGGCTAGGCTTAGATAGTGGTATGAAAGTCACGTTTTTGGCTTTTGGTATCATCGTTTATTTAGTTCCTGTTGTAGTCCAGCGAATAGATGAAGTGCAATCGGTTTACTTAAAAACAGTATTTACTTTAGGGGCAACCGATTGGCAAACTATCAAAACGGTTTATATTCCTGCAGTTATTTCTCGACTTTCTGATGATATTCGAGTGCTTACGGCTATTTCTTGGACGTACATTACCATCGCAGAAATGCTTAACCGCAGTGGAGGAATCGGAGATTTAATTTGGATAGCTCGCCGCCAAAGTCGATTAGATAAAGCCTTTGCAGTTTTAATCGTTATTGTTCTCATTGGTGTGATTCAAGATAGACTCTTCCTTTGGTTAGATAAATTAGCTTTTCCTTATAAATATGTAGGTCGTAAAGGGCATGGGTAAGTTTCGGTTATCCGTTACTTGGTTATTGGTTACTTAGTCCGAACTTAGAGAGGAAAAATCTAAATTACAAACTAAAAAAGTATCTATCTCAAATTCTAATTCAAGATTAATCTGTTATTTGTTTTAGAATTTAGTAATTGGAATTTTTCATACATGAATTCAATTTTTAAAAAGCTAAATTTTAAAGGGCAAACGCAAATTCTAGTGCTAAATGCTCCCGAATCATTCCATCCTGTGATGAATGAAATGGTACATTTAACGCAAATAGATACGACTTATCAAGATGATGTTAAATATCCTTTCCAACTAATTTTCACAGAAATGGCTGCTGACTTATCAAAAGCTATTGATGGTTTAGAAGGAAAATTGGAAGGAGATTCAATTCTTTGGTTTGCTTATCCTAAGAAGTCTTCTAAAAATTATAAATCTGACATCTATCGGGATTCAGAAGCTTGGATAAAATTAGGGGCATTAAACTATGAAGGCGTTCGGCAAGTCGCTATTGATGCAGATTGGTCAGCGCTCCGATTTAGAAATGTGGATTACATCAAAACACTCAAACGAACAAAACTGAGGGCCATGTCCAAAAAAGGACAGGAAAGGGTGAAAGACAACTAATATTAAAAGAACAGAGAAGTGAGATAAGAGACTACATTCAAAGTCAATAAAGTATAATCTCTACTCTCGGTTCTCTATTCTCTGCTCTAAAAAGAAAAATATGGTCAATTTTCAAGATACAGACAGTCCAAATATCATAGAATTGCACAACATCAGTCAAAGTTATGATGGTGGTAAAACGCACATTATCCAGAATCTAAGTTTTCTAGTTGAAGACAAGCCGAATATCGGTGAATTTGTCGTGATTCTAGGAATGTCGGGCTGTGGGAAATCAACCTTATTGCGTTATATCGCAGGCTTACAACAACCGACTACAGGAGAGGTTATTGTACGAGGAAAACCCGTTAGTGGCGATAATAGAGTGAGTATGGTTTTTCAGCAATATTCTTCCTTACCCTGGATGTCTGTTTTGGATAATGTTAGTTTAGGGCTTCGCTTTAAAGGTTTATCTAAAAAAGAACAAGATGAACGAGCGATGGAAATGTTAAAAAAGGTAGGCTTAGAAGGACACGAGCATAAATATGCACAATACCCTACCCTTTCGGGTGGTCAATTGCAGCGGATTGCCATTGCAAGAAGTCTATTGGCTAGTCCTGATATTATCTTAATGGATGAGCCTTTTGGTGCATTAGATATCAAGACCCGCCTTCAAATGCAAGACCTTTTAGCAGATATTTGGTCAGAAATTCATCCTACGGTGATTTTTGTAACGCATGATATAAATGAAGCGGTTTATTTAGCCGATGATATTTTTATCATGAAATCTGCTCCTTCTCAATTTGTGGAGCATATCAAAGTGGATTTACCGACACAACGTAATCGTTCCTTAAAACGAGATCCAAGATTCACTGAATTGGTACATCATGTGGAGGATAAAATGATTTCGGTATCGGAGATGGGGTGATGTTGATTGTGTGATTGAGTCTCCCGAACCCTTTCGGGATTCGGCTGTCCCGATAGCTATCGGGAGTGTGATT
>CAYLSF010000350.1:5917-6890 GCA_964385675.1 uncultured Saprospiraceae bacterium | reverse complement strand
TCAATCTATTACTATTATTTACAATTCCTTATTCTGCACAACTGTGGACAAGGGAATCGAGATAGTATTATTATAGGATATGATTCTTTAGCGACTTTAGGTGATATAGACACTACTTTTGAAGAAATGGATATTATTGTATGATGAGCCTTATCAACTATACCTATAGAAGGAGGAGGAGCGTACCTGTTTTTTGATATAACAGGTCGGCAAATATGGCAATCACAAGATATAGAAACTAACTATGAAGTCTCTACCTTAAATTGGGTAAAAGGTATTTATTTTTATCGTTTTCAAGCAACAGATGGTGCTTGGACTTCCGGAAAGCTAGTGAAACAATAGTTTGACCTAAAATTCAATAGCACTTTACAAATTATCGTAAAGTGCTATTGTTAATTATAATTACTGCATACTGAAAGTTACTTTATAACTTTCAAACTCAAATCTAAACTACGATAAGAATGTGTTAACGCCCCTACGGAGATAAAATTTACGCCTGTTTCTGCCACACTTCTTATAGTTTCTAAGTTAATACCTCCAGAAGCTTCTATCTCAAACTGTCCATTGATAATTTCAACTGCTTTATTAGTGGTTGGAATATCAAAATTATCTAGCATAATACGGGTAATGCCCCCCACTTTTAAGACTTCATCTAATTCCTTTAAATTCCGAACTTCTACTGTGATGCCCAATTCAATATGATTATCCTCAAAATATTGATGGACTTTATTAATTGCTTCCGTAATGCTACCACAAGCATCAATATGATTATCCTTAATCATAATCCAATCATATAGTCCGTGTCTATAATTGGTACAGCCACCTATTTTTACTGCCCATTTTTCTAAAAATCGCAATAAAGGCGTCGTCTTACGCGTATCCAAAATTTGAACAGGTAAACCCTTCACCACATCTGCAAACTGATGACTAAATGTAGCTATACCACTCATACGCTGCATGGTATTTAATACTA
>CAYLSF010000350.1:0-5899 GCA_964385675.1 uncultured Saprospiraceae bacterium | reverse complement strand
ATACTAGACGTTCTGCTTTCAGTAAGGCTTGACTATTGCAATTGACATAAAAAGCAACATCTCCATGTTTTATATTCGCTCCATCTTGTAGTTTAATATCAATTTTGGAGGTTGGATCTACATATCTAAAAATATATTTAGCTAATTCTACACCAGCTAATACCCCGTCTGCTTTGACTAATAGTTTTGCATTGCTGCGTTGCTTACTAGGAATGCAAGCCAGGGAAGTATGATCGCCATCTTGCACATCCTCATGAAGTGCGGCTACTATAAAGTGCTGTATTTTTTCTTCAAAACTCATTAGTAGAATTACGAATTGAGAATTACGAATTATCCGTAATTAAGTTTTTATAAAAAAGTTATCCTTTGAAATACCTAACTTAAATAGGTGATGCTTTTGGAATAAACCTACTAAAAATTGACTAGTTCTTTTGCATGAACAACGTCAAATGCTACTAAAATTTCCGCAAAAATAAAAAAGCATTCGTCCTAAGACGAATGCCCTTGTAAAAAATCTTATAAATGTTATTAAAAACGTTATTCGAGTTCAATTTGAATTTGCTCAATCAAAACGCCACTATTGGCATCTTTCATATAAAGGAATACTCTAAACTTCTTTCCACCTGCCACCAATGAACCGATAGCATAATTTGACGCTTTTCCTTTTGATGTACCAGAGTGCATCATTTGAAAACTAGATGGTTTATTTTTTCCAAAGAAATCTTTTAGCACAGCTGTAGCTCCTGTTTTATCATAAACCTTTTCTTTGTTGAAAAGTCCTATTTCAACTTTGGTATCAAAAAATTTTGATAACTTTTCAGCATCTCCACTATTGATAGCATCTACTACTGAAGATAAGTTGGCAGTTGGGTTAGCGTATATGGCTAACGGCAATAACATTAAGATGCAAATTAATTTTTTCATAATCGTGATTGTTTTGTTCGTTTTTATAAGTGCGAATTTGATGCCAAGCTATTATTTAGACGTAAGACAGTTAAAAAGTAACTAGACCCCTATTTATCAACTCAATCTAAGTTTGGTAAGTGGCATCGAAGGTTTTTGTTACACTTATATATGTAAGAAACGGGATAAAAGTTACCTTTATTTCAATAAAAAATCGAAGAATGTGACAGGTTTAATGTTAAACTTATATGAAATGACAAGATTTTGATAAAAACCTCAAATTTTGTATTCAAAATACATCCACTAAACAAATTAATTACAACCTTCGATTGCTCAAATTCAAATCAATAAACAATATCTTCCCACCGTTTAGTTTCAATAGATTTAAAAATAGCTTCTATAATTTGTAAATCTATTAGCCCTTCTTGACCTGATGCTGTCAACGCTTTATCCTCTAAAATAGTTTGGGCAAAGGCATCCATTTGGTCAATTTGTTGATAGGGCTTGACTTCAAATTCCATTTTTCCCTTGCTCGTTTGCCCTGCTGTACCGACCGCATTAAAGCCAGGTCGAACCTCAAACCAACCTTTTGTCGCTGTTGCATATAATCTATCAACATATGCCGAATAAGTTGTACTAGAATTGGTAATAACACCATTTGAAAATTCCATTTGCCAAAAGACTGCTTCTGGAATATCTTTAAAAATATCGGTTTGATGTGTAAAAGCTGTAGCATTGACTCGGATAGGAAGTTGATTGAGCGTTCTGCGACAGCCTTGAATGGCATAAACCCCTAAATCCATAATGGCACCACCACCGCCCATTGCTTTGTTCAATCGCCATGATTTTGGATTTGCCATAGAAAATCCTAAGCTCGTTTCCATCAATCTGACTTCTCCTAATTCTTGAGTCATTCCCAAACGCCTAGCCTCCAAATGATGTGGCTCATAATATAATCTATATCCAATTCCTAATTTTACCTTAGCAGCGTCACAAGCAGCTATCATGGCTTTACATTCTTTTACATTGAGTGCCATCGGTTTTTCACAAATAACATGTTTACCTGCTTTAGCGGCTCTAATGGTATATTCTGCGTGCATGGAGTTGGGTAATACTACATAAACAATATCAATATTAGGATTGTCTTTTATGCTATCAAAATTGTCATAATTATAGATGTTTTCTTTGGGGATATTATATTTCTCAGACCAATCTTTTGCCTTTTGTGGTGTGCCTGTTACAATACCTGCCAACTTACAGTATTGCGTTTCTAACAAAGCAGGAGCTAGCTGTAAGCTACTGTAACGTCCTAATCCAACTAAGGCGATTCCCAATTTTTTATCTTTTGGCATAGGAGTTCCTTTTGAACTAGGTAAACCTAATGTTAATACTCCTAATCCTAAAGTTGTGCGTTTGATGGCTGTTCTTCTATTCATAATGATTTTGATTTGGAGTTAAGTTAGGCAATGTAGGTTTTAAAAGGAGAGAATTTATTGATTTTGAGATTGTTTTAACAATTAAGGTGTGTCTATTTGACAAAGAATCGGTTATTATTCAGTGTGAGAGAAATTAACAATATTTCTCTATGCAGAATTAGCTTTAAATATGTTTGTTAAATCTTCAAGAAGATTCTGGTTTTGTTTAGGAGCAGACATAATGAAATTCCTAATTCTCGCAAATTATTGAGCGCTTTGCTTTGAACGAAAGCAACCAGATATTATTCGTTCCGATAGCTATCGGAACGAATAATATCTGATTTATTTTTTTAGGTCGTCCTAAGTCATCGGTTAAAAATTCTGCGGAACAAATTTCTACTCTAAAATGAACGCATCAAATTATTGATTGATTTTGTCAATAAAATTGACTATTATTGTAAATAATTAAAATAATACCCAAATGTACATTATTAATAAAAATACAGGGATAAAACGTAAAATAGTAATCGAACAACTCAATCAGACCGATATTTTAGCCTTGAAAAATCATGAGCAATTTACATTTGAATGGAATTTGGAAGGGGAAAATGATGTTTATAAATTAAGACTAAAAGAGCAAGAAGAGATATTAGGATTACTGTCTATTATGGATTATCCTAAAGAATTTAGAGTCCATATTAACTTAGTCGAATCGGCAAAACAGCATAGAGGGAAACATAAAGTATATGAACACATACCGGGCTGTTTAATTGCTTTTGCTTGTCGATTAGCTTTTATTAAAGGGTATGACGGTTTTGTATCTTTAGTACCTAAAACTGCTTTAATCAATTACTATCATCAAACGTATGGTTTTTTGATTTTTGGAAATCAAATGGCAGTTTATGGCATGAGCGCAAATTTTATCATTAAAAAATATTTAGGTGATGAATAAGTCCGAAACAATTTATAACAAACTTAAAGAACAATACACCGATGAAGAGATTGCGGATGCGATGTTGATTCCGCAAGATATGACTGCAGAGGAGCAACAAAAATCTAATGAAGCCTTTCGAGCATTAAGATTTAAGTTGTTAAAAGAACAAACGGCTGAACAATGCATCTATAGCGAGTTATTACGATTTAAATTTCTAATGGAGGATTATATTAATAATGAACCCTATCAACCCACTAAGAGTTTTGGGCAACAACTTGAAGTGTATTTAAAGATTTTAAACCGAACTAAGAAGAAACTATCTGAAGATTTAGCGGTTCATTATTCTCGCCTCAGTCGTATTATTAATGATAAGGAAATACCCAATATTGAATTGTTATATCGCTTAGAAAAACATTCGGGAAATATTATTCCTGCTGTTTATTGGTGGAAATTAGTCGCTAAAAAACAAGCGTATTTAATTCAACAAGATTCGGAAACTCGAAATAGAGAAGCGGAGAAAGTTCGAGACGCGGTTGAGTATGTGGAGTGATTTTTTACAGGATTGAATTGGAAAACTAAGATAAAACCGTCATTCCTGCGTAGGCAGGAATCTTCCAAGCCATAAGAACTCAAAAGGTCAGCCTTTCCAAATTTAGAAAGGTTGACTCTTTAGCTTCACTCCCCAACAATCCTATATTCCTCCTCTTTCAACTCCAAAAGTCTAGGATTAGAATAACCCGAGATAACATCTGCTGTAGGAAAATAACCTCCTACACAAGCTATCTCTCCTTCTATTAATGAATTACGATTAAGCAAATGCTCAATAATATCTTCTTCTTCTTTAGTTAAATTATAACCTGATTTTTTAATAGCCAACAATCCCATAGCCCCCATAGCTTGCTCTTCTATATTACAGCTTTTCAAATATTGATGAAGCGATTCTCTCTGATTTTGTTTAGCATAATCATAAATTTGAAGTATTTCTCTAGTAAAACCTCTACCATCATTTCCCATAGCAAGTACTAATACTTTATTCCTTAACAATTGTTTTTCCATGGATTGTAGTGATAGGCTTACCTTATAAAAACTGTTATGCTGTTTTAAATAAGTCTTCATAAAAGTCGTATCCATAGAAATGACCTTATTCAAAGGAATAGCTAAACTATCAATACGATTTCTATTTATCTCTAAAAATCGAATCGTATCTTGGTGGAGTAAATATTTAATATCAAACTTATCCCAATGCCTTTTTTGAACAACCCCAAAATCTTTCTCAATTGATTTGGCACTATAAAAATGAAAATAACGCTTCAAATCTTCTTCTGTCTTACAGTTACTTAGTGTTTTTAAAATTTCATCCACAGTATGTCCTAGAGGAATCGTTTTTTGATGAGGAAGAAGTGGTTTTTTGGGGATCTCTTTTTCACAATTGTAAAAATTGAATAGACAAAGTAAACTAAATAGGTAAATGTATTTCATAGCTTTTTGGAAGTACAACGTAAATTTTGAATTTGGTTACAAATTCAAAAACCCCAAACTAAACCCGTCATTCCGTGCTTGACACGGAATCTCCCAAGTCGTAAGAACTCAAAAGGTCAGCCTTTCTAGATTTAGAAAGATTGACCCTTTAAACTTTATAGTCTTATAAATTATTTACTAATTTTTTTACTTATTAAATTTAGCAAACCAATAGCTAAAGCATAACCCAAATAGGCATCTTCTTTTGTTGGAATAGCTTTCGGCATAATATTTCCATGAGTATCTTTATCATGTATGTATTTGGAAAAGAACTCAAAAAACTTCCAAATTCCATCATAAAAATTATCTATCCCTGCTTGTGTGTGTTGATCTTTTTTGAATAGTTTGGTAAGCTCTTCTTTAAATCTTTGATGACCTGATTTTCTATCTCCTATTTTGATATTTTCATAAAATTGACGCAAGAAAAGTATTGATTTTTCCCAATCTCCCTGCTTTATTGAACTTTCAATGTCTTGAACATTTTTATTTAATCGGTCTAATAACTCGATCCAAAACCTTGATGTTTTTTCAATATCGGGGACAGCTAGTTCAATTAATAAAAACTTTCCAATACCAAGTTTTTGAGCATATCTATTAATCCACTCACTCTGATTAATTTTGTAATTAAAACTATAATCTTGTGTTTTTATATCTAGAAAATTTACTCCTAAATTTGGCTTAGAGTGATCTACTTTAGTATGTATAGTTCGTAAGATTATATTAATACGAAAATTCATGGATTTATCATAGTGACGTTCTCTACAAGTTTCAATATACTCAATTGCAGTATGATTTAACTCACCTCTAAGTTCTGTATTATAATAATAAAGTTGGTTTTCTTTTTTAATTTGCTTTTCTAGATGCTCGTTACTAGCAAGTAACCTAATTGTCTCACTCCTTTGGATATAATTTTCAGATAAGGATGTTATTATTTTAGAGGAACAAGATAATACTCCTGCAATATATATTGGAGCTTCAATTCTATTATAACATTCAACCATTAAATCTACAACTAGAGAAGGAGCTAATGTTTTATTATCAACATTTATACTTCGAATCTTAATATTCATAATCTGGTAGTAGTAAAATTGTAATGCTAAATTCGGAAAAAAGTGCTATTATACAATAT
>CAYLSF010000349.1:0-6908 GCA_964385675.1 uncultured Saprospiraceae bacterium | reverse complement strand
ATAGCTTATCCAATAAATTAGAAGGCAGATAACCAAACTCTGCTTTAAATTGTCTAGAGAAATAAACGGTATTTGGAAAGCCTGTCGAGTAGGCTGCTGCTTTTACAGATTGTACCTCCTTAGTCACTAACAGGTTTCTAGCATAGTTCAGTCGGTAGCTTTTAAGGTAATGATGTGGCGTAACACCAATGTGTTCATGAATAGCACGATACAATTGTCGCTTACTCATGCCCATATAGTCTGCCAAATCATCTATCGTAAAATTCATCTTACTAATATTGGCAATAATTTCATTTTCCAGTTTTTGAATCCATTGTTGTATGTTTTCATTAGATGTCGTAATTTCTTTCATGGTGTATGATTGCATGACCTTCGCATTGATTTCAACATGTTGACTTGGTGGATAAGAAGTCTTGTACTGTGGTGTTTTCCTTATCCCTCCAAAAGACTTTAATGTTCCTTTATTCGTTATCATAATGGATTGATTTTATGGTTGGTGATTCAGGTGATGTATCTAAAATTGATGATTCACGTCTATCTATCCGAGTTGTTTAAAAAGTGTTACCCACTATCATGAAATAAATTGAAAAAACTTTAATTATTTATCGTCTGTAGTTTTCTATACAGCAAAGCCCTAATTTCAATAGCTATTAGGGTGTCCCCTACATTAAGAAATATAGCGTTACAAGAAACCTTTAGGAATGATGATTTAATAAAGCTACGGCTTAAAAAAAACTGCGAGAAACGGAAGGTGGAAAGATATGACGATATAAATTAATCCTTATAAACAAGTTTTTCGTAGATAATATCTTCTGCATATTATCTTGATGTGGTTGACGTCTGTAAAAAGTATGTGGTACGTTCATTTTATCCTAGTGGTTAAGTCTATTATAACTTTTGTAATATCTGTTAAAGCAATATTTTAATCGAAAAAACTACATGAAGTATTATTGATACACCCCGTAATTAAATGGTCGATTAAAATATCCTAAAAAAACCGTTATTCAGTTTCGCAAACTTATCTTAATTTTATTTAATTATGAACCATTTCACCTGTTCAATCCTTGCCAAATACTGTTCAATTCTTGCCAAACGACTCAAATACTACCCGCTATATTGTATTTTCAGCCATGAAATATTTTAAAGAAAATATGTAAAGTCTAGCTATTTGTGGAATTTTAATTTGCAAGTGTATGAAAGGACAACTAAAAATTCTTTTTGAAATAACGGGTAACATTATTAGATTTATAGGTATCAATACTTGACAATTAATTTTTAACCTTAATCTATCAGAAAGTAGATTAACTAACTAACTTAATTATTAAATCATGAGTGATAACAATAATCCAGATTCTCAAGATGGAGCAGGTGCAACACCAAGAGGGGTTAAAGGAAAGGGAAAAGAAGAAAACCCTCAACATAGCGATTCGAACCAAGTGCCTATTTCTAAGCCAAAGAAGGAAAAACCAGAATAATATTTTTGAGCATGTAAAAGACAAGGAGAACTTCAGCTCTGTAGCCTATATTTTTCATAAAATTATATTATGTCTAAGATTTAGGTATCAGATTGATAAATACTTCCTTTGATTGCTACAATTGTTTTGGTATGAAACTCTTTCAGCATACTAAGTACTCAGACTTCTTTCATTAATTAAGTTTTTATTAATTAACTGATTTTCAAACTATTCAGTCTCAATAGCTATTGAGACCAAAATATGTCATTCAAAATTGTCTGACTACTTATGATTAAAGTATTTTGAATTTAAAAAACAGCCTAACTTTCAATTAGTTAGGTTGTTTTTCTATTTTAGCCTATCATTGTACAAAATTCATTAGACATACTTCACTAAAATACATGAGGCAAATTATTTACGGTTTACAAGTTTTGGGGGTAGCACTCCTCCTATTATTAAGCTGGGCCTTTCAAACTACACATACCACATCTGAGATTGAAAATATTGAAAAATTATCATATACATTATTTAAACAAGGACAATATAAAGCTGCCCTAACAAAAGTGTTAGAAGCTAAAATACTATATGAAAAGGCAAAAAACTGGGAAAAAGTAGTAAAATGTTTGAGAGATGCTCATTTTTATGCAGGTTACCTTTCTTCCTATAATAACGAATCTTATTTAAGGCAAGCAATCATATTTTCTGATCAAAAGTTATCAAATACTTATTTAGAAAAGGGGATTACATACCGAACTTTAGGAAAATGGTATTATCATAGTGAAATGTATGATAGTTCTATTGTTGCATTGAAAACAGCGATTGAGGTTTTTGATAATCTAAAAGAGAGAGAACAACAAAAACGGTCTATCATTACATTAACTTCAGCGTATTACTTCAATGATGAATTAGATTCCATGTACGCTTATCTGCTAGAAGCAGAACAAATTGCCAAACAGCATCAATTAAGTTCAACTGTTATTTATAGCTCAATAGGGCTGTACTATTATACTACTTCAGATATAGAGAAAGCCATTTATTATAATAATCTTTCAATTCAACTGCAAGAAAATATCGAAGATAAAAGCAGATTCGACTCTTTAGCCCTTGCCAATACATACAATAATCAAGGTTTAAATTATATTGAACATTTTAATCTTCAACGAGCTGCTTACTGCTTTTTACAAACGCTTGATATACTTCAAGCTATCGGTCAACATTTCAGTGAATACATTGATGTTCATATCAATTACATTGAAGTATTGAGTCAACTTGAACAACATAATAAGTCTTTGGCACTTTTAAACAGTATCAAGGATATTAAAAAAAGTGATTATTCTGAACAAGAATATATTACCCATAAAGAAACTATTTATGATCTCTTTATCCGAAATTATTTTGCGCTATCGAACTTAGATAGTGCCGCTTTTTATATCGATAAACTGATAAATTTATATGGTGATGAAAGTTTAACACCTCCATCTATTTTAATCTTAAAAGGTCGATTATTCTTTTATCAAAAGAACTATCAAGCTGCAGAAAAAATCATAACTTCAATTACCGCAAAATACGAAAAAGAATATGTTGATTTGAATAAAAGAGAACGCAACATCAAATACAATAATATAGTAATTACTTATCTCTTCTTAGGAAAAACACTACACGAACAAGGAAAATATAAAGCAGCATTGCAAGCCTTTCAAAAATCATTAGCTATCAATATTCCAAATTCTAATATTAACAAAACGAGTTCAATTGACAATGCTTTTAAAGTTGATATTGCCCTTGAGACTTTACACCAAAAAGCCATTATCCTAGAAGCTATCAATACTAAAGAAAGTAAGCTACAAGCCCTCAACACCTATCAATTAGCCATTGAATGGATGGAAAGGATACGACAAAACATGGCATTTGATGCATCTAAAGAAAATCTAAACACTTTTTCTGACATTTATACAAATGCGGTTAGCCTTGCGGCTGAGTTATATCAAAAGACCAATAAGACGGAATACTTAGCCTCGGCATTTGAGTGGAGCGAAAAGGAAAAAGCAGTGATTCTATTAGATAATCTAATCGGAGAGCAAAGAAAAATGACGACTAATGTTCCTAAAGATTTACTGGAACAAGAAGCCAGTCTAAAACGAAATCTAACCTTTTTCCAACAAAAGCGACTGGAACTAGAAAGCGATAAGGAAAGTCAAAATTACCAACGTAACGAACAACACTTTACAGCAGCGAATATTCAATTGGCAAAACTCAAAGACACGCTGCAAACCTATTATCAGTCGTATTTTAATTTAACATATCAATCCAGTCTTGCTACTATTCCTGCGGTTCAGCAAGATTTACTGCAACCTCAACAGGCTTTAATTCAATACTTTACCACAGATAGTTTGTTTTATGTCTTTGTAATAGATAAGGACAATAGTCAATTAGTGACTATACCGAAAGGCGAAAAAGAAAGTCAACTGCTCCAAGCCTTACAAGCGAACTTACAACAAGCCAATGCCACAAATCAAACCGAACAAGAGAACTTTCAAACTTTTGCAGATTTAGCCTATCAAGGTTATCAAACGATTTTAGAGCCGATTATCAGTCGGCTGCCTACGGATGTCAAAGAATTAATTATTATCCCTGATGCAGCGTTGAATTATTTGCCGTTTGAAGTTTTATTAAGAGAAGCGGTAACTACTAAAAAAGTGGATTATTTGACCTTACCGTACGCCCTGCACGATTATCAATTTCACTATGGTTATTCGGGTACTTTACTACTCGAAAACCAACGACAATATCAGCAATTGGAAACCAATGACAAAATTTTAGCCTATGCCCCCCCTTATCAATCTAGCGAACCTATCGCTCAAAGAGGCAGTATGCGTACGCTAAGAAGTGGCATTGCTCAACTCAAAGGAACGGCTAAAGAAATTCAAGCCATTGCCAACTACTTTGAAGGGGAATTTGATTGTAGCCCAACTGCTACAAAAGCTAACTTTACGGAGCAAGTTTCGGATTTTGGTATTTTACACCTAGCCATGCACGGTCAACCGAGTTTAGAAAATCCAAATAATGCCCACTTGGTTTTTTCAAATCTTGACAATGAAACCGATAAGGCTAATCTACTTCATCATTATGAAATCACGGCATTAAAAACGCAGGCACAATTAGCCGTATTGAGTGCTTGTGAAACAGGCGTTGGTAAAGAAATAGAAGGCGAAGGCGTAATGAGTCTTGGTAGAGGATTTATGTATGCCGGTATTCCGAGTATCGTGATGAGTCTTTGGAAAATGAATGATCAATCTACAAGTGAACTCATGCCACTCTTTTATAAAAATCTATCCGAAGGAATGCGAAAAGATAAAGCCTTGCATCAAGCTAAATTGGCATATTTAAAAAATGCACTACCAGAACAAGCACATCCATTTTATTGGTCAGGTTTTGTGAGTTTGGGAGATGCACAGCCGATTAAATCAGGATACTCCGTTTTTTCCATGCGAAATATTGGATTGGGACTATTAGTATTTTTCTTATGTGTGCTTGTTTTTTGGTGGTATGGGCGTGGGCGTGTAGCTACATAAGTATGACTTATCGAATAAAATTATTTTTGAAACAACGGGTAACATTTCTAAATTTATAGGTATCAATACTTGACAATTAATTTTTAACCTTAATCTACCACAACGTAGATTAGTATAACTTACTAAATTTTTAGATTATGAGTACAGAGCCAAAAGATTTCCATCATAAAGGGCGACCAAAAGTAACTTCTGTAAGAACTAGTCAGACTGATGATCCACATATTACACAAGTAAAATTTATACTTGAACCAGTACCATCAGGAAAAACAAAGAAAAATCTGATTTCTATGGAAGACTTATTTGAAGAAATTCTAATGATTTCTATATGGAAGAAATCGGATCCTGTAAATAGATTAGATTTAGCCAGTACAGTTTATTATATGGGAGGATTAGATGTCGAGGGTAATTATATATACTTTTATTGTAATGTACAACCTATACCAAATGCTATGGTTGATCAGTTCTTTCAAAAAACATTGTCTCTTAATGAAGAGATAGTAGTATGTATTAATTACACGGATCCTAGAGTAGAAAATGGTATGTTTGAGGTTAAATATGAGGTGTAAACTCAGATTTTTCATTAATATGATGAGCTAAAGGAAACAAGATCTTGACTAGATATTTACTATTGTAAATTTTATCTTTCGATACTTTATCAATTCTTAGCATACTTTTTTACAGTTACGACTTAAATACGCTTTTAAGTCGTAACTTTTTTTTGCGAACTATTAGAACCCAAGAATTATACATTACTTTTATAATTTTAAATGTAAATATTAAGAGTAGGTATGCGTTTATTAAATTTTTGGAGGTTAGTTATTATTCTAATATTACTTTGGGCGTTTCAATCTACAGAATCTCCACACTCAGAAAATAAAAAGGCAAAACAACTAATAAAAGAAGCTGATAAATTATTGACCAGTGAAGAATACGAAGCAGCTTTATCTAAAAGATTAGAAGTTGGAAAATTATATGAACAAGATAAGAACTGGGAAAAAGTTATTGAAAACCTAAATAAACTTTACGAAATTGCAGATTATATTCCCAATCATCACAGTGACAATTATCTTAGAACAGCAATAAAATTATCTGATCAATACTTTCCAAAATATCATACACTAAGGGGAGATACTTATCAAGCTTTAGGCGAATGGTATATAGCCAAAGAAAACTATGATAGTTCTATTGCGGTCTTAGAAAAGGCTGCTGATATTTTTGAACATCTTGAAGAATGGGAACATCAGGCATGGGCTATTCTCATCATAGCTACTAATTACTATTATAAAAATGCATTAGACAGTATGAAACTGTCACTAGAAAAAACAGAGCAACTCGCTCAACAGAAACAATTAATTCCAGATGTTTTCGATGTTACCTATAGTTTATTAGGAACTTATCATTATACTACTTTAAATATCGAAAAAGCTATTTACTATAACAATCGTTCGCTTCAATTGATAGAAAGTAAGATAAATAGAAATATATCAGACTCCTTTGCAATCGCCAATATATACCATAATCAAGGACTTAACTATATTCAACATTTTAACCTACAACGGGCTGAATTATGCCTTTCAAAGTCTATTAATATTTACCAATCTTTAGGAGCTTCAACCAACGACATTATTGATATTTATGGTAGTTATAGTAGTGTTTTACATCAGCTCAAACAATACGATAAATCCATAGCAATTTTAGAAAAAATTAAGAACATTAAAAAAGAGGACTTCTCAGAGCGAAAGTATATTAAAAACCTTGATGATATTTACCATTCGTTTATCAAAAATTATTTTGCTATTTCAAAATTAGATAGTGCTAGTTTTTATATGGATAAGTTAATAGATTTATATAAAAATGAAGCGGAGACACCGAATAATGTGTT
>CAYLSF010000348.1:0-6910 GCA_964385675.1 uncultured Saprospiraceae bacterium | reverse complement strand
AGGTTTTCAATCCATCAAAAAGTGTAAACTACTTTTATGTAAAATGATATATCTCAATATTTTTTAAATAAAAATTAAACACATTATTTCACTCTTTTATCAAAGAATCTACATGTTAATTATTTCGTTTTTTTCAGTAGGTTAAACCGAAATCCGGAACCTGTCTGCCGATAAAGGCAGGTCACACATCCAAAATCCATATTACATCATAATAAAACGGAAAGCAGCTAACTGAGCAATAAAGCCAATAAAATAGCCACCATACACTTCAGACGGCTCATGTGCTTTTAAAATTAATCTTGAAGTTCCTACAATTCCTGCTAGTAGAATCACGATCATTAAAACCATTGGCATATTAACAACAGTACGGGCATCAGCTGTTAAAATAGCTACCACCGCTAATAATCCGCCCATACCTGTAGTATGCAAACTGATTTTGGAGAAGATATTGATAAAAAAAGCGAGAAATAAACTAATGGTTGCTCCTAATACAAAACTCACAAAGATTCTAGGGGCGGCATTTGATTTTTGAAATAAATTCCAAAATATCCATAAATAACAGATTCCCGTAATGATAAAAGGCCCTATTCTATCATCCCTATCTTTCATTTCTAAAGAAGAAATTAACCCTGTAAATTTCAATAATAATGCTCCTATTGCAGGGATTAAAAAAGTATTGAAAATTACATGAAAAATTAGTACCCCTGATATCTGAAATCTAGACGCTCCAAAATAATAAGGATTTGCCCACATCAATAGTAATAAGATATAGGTGAGCAACAATAATGGATGCAATAGAACCGAAAATAATTGAGCAAGTCCTCTTAATATCATTTTTAATTACGAATTAGGAATTAGTAATATTGAAAGTCGAATACAAAGGTACATCATAAGAAATTAAGGATAAATACAATCACTAAGTAACTTCTAATAATTATTAGAATGTCTCTATCTTTGCTAAAAATAGGAAAATATGACTAAGCCGATTTTACAACAAACGACAGAATTGGTAGCAAAAGATTTAGAGATAGAGGGGCAGTGGGAATTTTTGTCTGAAAAAGAATTATTAGATGCTCTTTCTGATCATGTAGAATATATGATGAAGTATCGAATAGAGTTACTCATGAGTACGTTGTATCGGTTGGATGTGTCTGAACAAAAAGTGGCAAAAGCTATGCAGCCCTTAACTATTGATCCACCTAATATTGGTATTGCAAAACTAATTATAGAGCGTCAAAAACAACGAATAGAAACCAAACAGAATTATAAACCGTCTGTCCTGAAAGATTGGATGAATTTTGATTTGGAGTAAATTTAATGATTGTGCCTCCCGTCTCGATAGCTATCGGGATTCGGGATTCGGCTGATTGCGTGATTGAATCGCTCCCGAACCCTTTCGGGAGCGATTCAATCACGCAATCAGCCGACACAATTTATAAGAACCCTTTTATAATATCTTCAATAGAATACCCTTCCGCTTCCGCTTTATAGTTACGTACAATACGGTGACGCAATACATAATTCGCAATCGCTTGTACATCTTCAATGTCAGGTGAATATTTTCCATTGATAGCAGCATGACATTTTGCACCTAAAACCAAATATTGAGAGGCATGAGGTCCTGCTCCCCAAGAAAGATATTTGTTGACTTGTTCTGTTGCCATCTTAGTACCAGGGCGTGTTTTACTCGCCAAAGCTACCGCATATTCTAATACATTATCTGCAATAGGAATTTTACGAATTAGTTTCTGGAAATATAAGATTTGCTCCGCAGTTACAATATTTTTTAATTCTACCTCTTTGTTAGAAGTTGTTGCTTTTACCACATTAATTTCCTCCTCATAGGTTGGATAATCCAATTTAATATTGAACATAAAGCGGTCAAGCTGTGCTTCTGGCAAAGGATATGTTCCTTCTTGCTCAATCGGGTTTTGAGTGGCGAGAACAAAGAAAGGAGCAGGTAATTTATGAACTGTACCACTAACCGTAACAGAACGTTCCTGCATAGCTTCCAATAAAGCAGCCTGTGTCTTAGGTGGTGTACGGTTAATCTCATCTGCTAATACAATATTGGCGAATATTGGCCCTTTATTAAATTTAAATTGTTTGGATTCGTCTAATATTTCTGAACCTGTAATATCTGACGGCATTAAGTCTGGTGTAAATTGAATTCTCTTAAAATCCAGATCTAAAACTTCGGCTATCGTACTAACTAATAGCGTCTTAGCCAGACCTGGTACACCAACTAATAAACTGTGTCCATTACTAAATAAAGATATAATAACGGTTTTTA
The DNA here is from genome assembly GCA_964385675.1 of uncultured Saprospiraceae bacterium. Lineage (GTDB taxonomy): Bacteria > Bacteroidota > Bacteroidia > Chitinophagales > Saprospiraceae > CAYLSF01. The sequence goes on along the minus strand of CAYLSF010000348.1, from coordinate 4,617 downwards.
CAACTTCTTTCTGACCAATAATGACTTTACCGATTTCGGCAGATAAATCTTTGTAGGCTTGAGCTAAGGCATCTACTGCTTCTACATCCGATTTGTAATTCATGTGGGATAAATTGATAGTTTTTATCTAATTGATAGTTTTAAATATAAGACATTGTAACAACGTGCTATACTTGATTCTTGTTTAATTTCTAGGTTGACTTAATCAGGCTGATCGTCCGATGACTTACGAGAATCTTGTATCCATTTTTTCATGGTTTCACACTTCCCAAAAGATGGATCGACCTCTACATAAGTTTCCTTTACTTTCTCGGCTACCCAATCACTCAAAAACACACGCTTTTTTTGCTCTAATGCTGCGGATTGAATTTTTGAATAATCATCTTTTAAGTTCGCTTGATGTGGTTGTGTTCTAGTTTTCAATAATAGAACCCTAAACATATCCTCTCCTGTACGAGATTGATACATGAAAGGTGCAGAAATATCACCAACTTTCATAGTATCAATAGCAAAATAGATTTCTGGGTCTAAGTCACCAACTTCAAAGATAGAAGTACCCGTCTTTGGATTAATCATTCCGCCTGCATTTGTTTTACTTTGCACATCTTCGTCAGAGTAAATATAAACAGCTGTCTTAAAGTTAATAGAATCCGTCATTACAAGGTTGCGGATGGTATCTAATTTCATCCTAGTTTTTTGTAAATCAGATCCAGATATCAAAGGTTTCATTAATATATGACGAAGATTAACAGAGTTTCCTCTACGCTCCAACATCTCAATAATATGGTAACCAAATGGGGAGCGGAATACGGGTGAAATTTCTCCTTTTTTTAATCGGTATGCTTCTGCTTCAAATTCTGTTACATATTTACCTCTGCCAGCAAAACCTAAATTACCCCCTCTAGCCCCTGAGCCTTTATCATCAGATACTTTCTTTGCCCATGTCTCAAAATCCTCGCCACCTTCTACAATTTTTGTTCTAATTTCATCCAAACGTTTTCTTGTTTGCTCTAAGGCTTCCTCATTTGGCTCTGGTTTTATTACAATTTCTCCAATTTCAACCTCAGAATTGAAATAGGGTAAACTATCCAGTGGGATTCTATCAAAAAATGCTTTGACCTCGTTGGGGGTAATCGTTACGTTACTCATAATTTGTCCTTCCATCCTCTGAACAAGCATTTGATTACGCATATCTTCTCTAAAGTCTTCTTTTACTTCATTAGGTGTTTTACCATAATACCCAATAAATTGAGTTAAATTTCCCCCCATCATTTCTAAAATACGTCCAACTCTTGCATCCAGTTGTGCCTCTACTTCTTCATCAGGCACCAATACACTATCTATTTCGGCTTGATTTAATAATAAGCTTTGTACTAATAATTGATCTAAGATAACACAACGAGCGTCATCTGGTTTGTAACTCATAGCGTTATACTGTTCTTCTATATCAGAGTGTAGTGTAATGTGATCACCTACATTTGCTATTATTTTATCTAATAGAGTTCGTTTAGGTTGTGCTTGTAATATACTGACACTAAACAATAAAAGTAACCAAGCTATGTTCTTCTTATTTAACATTTCTTATAAAATTTAATTGCTAAGGTAATTAGAATTAGGAATTAAAAATGACGAATGACGAATTATATTTATTCCGAAGTCGATTCTAATCCTAATAGCTGTGGGAAGCCGATTTAAAAACGACTTTAAGTTAAAAAATCCTTACAAAGTAAGGATTTTAACATTTTTTTTATTGAGTTCTCTTTTGTAAAGCTCCTCCGTCATATTATCTAATAATTCTAATTTGCGCTTGTGTAAAATAACTTTTATAATTTTTGAACGCACAAAAGATAGCGGAGCAATTTCTCCTGATTCTACTAAATCTTTTACTTTAAAATAGTAAGTAAAATCCTCTTTTTCCATGATTTGACTCAAACCAGCCTTGAGTTTAGTTTTATCAAAACTACCATTAGGATATTTATCTGCCAAGTCATCAATTCTGACCCAAGTGCTATCATCTAGGATATACTTATCAGCGTATTTTCTAGCATAATCTACCATATTGACCCAGTCGTCTTCATCCTTTTCCTTCCACCAAGCTTTTAAATCCTCTTGCTCAGGTGCTTGATTTTTAACTTTAATGAAATAACATCGAATAATGGATTCATCTAATTGATATTGACTTTGTGCTTGACTATAGAATCGTGCAATTTGATCATTGGTTACTACAGAATCCAATCGTTGATTGACTAATGCTTGCTCATAATTATGTCGAACCAATGATTTTCTATAATCTTCTACCAATTTATCAATTCCTAATGCTTCATCTATATTTTGCTCTGCAATGCTCAATATAAGTTGATCTTTTGCCCAATTTTCAACATAATTACTCATTATAACTGCACTATCTTTTGGAGATATATCTTGTCCTACTATGCCTTTTACATCAGAAGGGTATAGATATTTATCAAAAACGATAGCTAACGGTTCTTCATTTGTTTTTACTTCTGAAGTATCTTCACATCCAAGGAAAAATAAGCCAGCCAATAAATATATGGATAATCTAAAATACATGATGTATAGTGAATTTTAGTCTATCTCTTTGACAGACAGGTTGCGAATTAATTGTTAATTCGCAACCCTTTTCTAATCTATTTAATCAATTTTTTGAAAACAGCCTCTTCTACTTTTATAGGATAAGCTAGTTTTAATTCTTTTAACCAAGCCTCTTGTAAGTAGTCTTGATAATCTGCTACAACATATCCTCTTGCTTCATTTAAAGATTTAGGTTGAGGAGGAATCACTTTTTCTATTTTTACAAATTTACTTGCCCCGTCTTCCGTCCACTCACTACTCACCATTCCATCTTTCCATACGATTGCGTCTATCTTATTATTCTTCCCTTTTTCATAAACATCATTAAGTACAGTCACTACTTTTTGTCGTTTATTGAATTTTTTTAATACCTGTGCGGGTGTTTTTTTCTTCATATACTTGAGGAGTTTCTTCCGCACTTTAGGGTCTTTAGTATTTATAGTGTAAATGCTTGCCTCTACTCTTTGAGGCCATTTGTAATTATTCTTATTACTTTCATAAAATGCAGCTAGTCCAACGGTATCTTTTGATGCTCTATCCCAGACCATTTGTTTTTTGACTTCAAATAGTAAAATCCCTTCTTGATACTCTCTCATTAAGGCTTTGAATTCTGGATACTTAGTTTCAAGACGTTTCTCTTCAAAATTCAAACTAATCTGCTTCACATATTTATCAAATAATGAACTGGCAATGATATTTGCAGGTGTATTATTACGTCCTAGACGAGTACGTTCATTTGTATTTTGCTTTAAAAACTTAGTAAAGTCCCCCAGAGTATAGGTTTTGCCACCTAATACAAATAACATGTTATTCAATCCTTCTGTAGGTTCCTTCCATTGAAATGTTCCAAATGACTTGTCTAAACTTGTGAAAAAATCAGCTTTAGTTTTAGCACCTTCTCGATATTGCCCCTCTGCTTTAATGCGTTCTACTAAGCGTGCTTGTGCCACATTAAAACGACTATCTCTACGAATTCTATTTTGTAACCTTCCTTTTAAATCTTCATAAGGCTCTACTCCCCTCAGGCTAATGCGCTTAATAATATGCCAACCCACACTACTTCTAAATGGACGAGAATAACTATCATCAGCTGTAATACCAAAAGCATTTTCTTCAAAAACAGGTTCGTATTGACCAATGCCTACAAATCCAATATATCCACCTTTTGCTTGATTTTGCTCATCTTCAGATAACGTTTTAGCTAATTCTGTGAAATCTTTACCACTTTGAAGCTGCCTAAAAATATTATTGATCTTACTTTGTGCTTTAGCTTCTTCCGTTCTTTTATTTGTAACTCTCGCTAAAATATGAGCAATTTCAATCTGCCCTCTAGCAGGTCTAGTTTCATCCACTCTTATCAAATGATACCCTAGTCTTGAGCGTACGGGAGTAGAAACTTTACCTACTTCTGTGTTATAAGCTGCGGTTTCTAAGGAGTAAAATCCTGGCAATTGAAGCCCCGTAATAAATCCGATTTTTCCACCATCCTCTCTAGTAGAAGCATCTTCTGACTTTGCTTTTGCAACTTCACTAAACCGCTTTCCCGCACTCAATTCTCGCTGAATGGATGTAATTTTATCATAAGCTTTAGCCGTATCTTCTGGACTTGCATTTAATCCTACTTTTACTAGAATATGGCTAATAGCCACATCTGTTTGCATTCTATTATAGGTTTCTCTAAGTAGCTTTTCCATCACCTCTCTATCCATCAAATAATTTTTGGATAGCTGACGTCTATATCCTGCTAATTCTCTTTGAAGCGATTGAATCGTATCAATACGCAATTCTTTGGCTTTCTCTACTTGTAGTTTAAAATTAACATAGAGATCTAAATATTCTTTTAAAGATTGCTCATTAAAAGTTGCCTTGTCTCCATTCGTTTTGGAATAGATATACTCAAACTCTGAAACATGAATAGGCGTAGTACCTACTGTAAATAATACAGGGTCGTCTTGTGCAAATACAGTTAAACTAGAGACCAAAAGGATAACTATAAGACCGAAATATTTAATCATTTTGATAACT
>CAYLSF010000347.1:0-6914 GCA_964385675.1 uncultured Saprospiraceae bacterium | reverse complement strand
AAAGAATTGAGTTCCATCAGAAAAACCTAAGATTGTATCATCTAAAGTGATGGTTTCCTCATCCATTCCATTCATGGCATTGGTCAATCGAATTTTAACAGTATCGTTTTCATTGAGTAATTCGAGTGGCTTGTCCCAGATGGCTATTGTAGATTGAGCCGTATCGTTAAGCAACCATTCATAGGTAATAATACCGCTTCCTGTCTCTGTTCCTGTTGTATCAAATTGTATAGTTTCCACTTGTAGGAATTGAAAATCTACACCATTTAAATCGGTTACTTTGAGTGGTGTATTTCCTGTACATCGGAAGTAGAATACAACGTTGTCCTCACTTGTTCGTATGGCGTGAACTGTAGCACCTGCTCCCAAAGCGTTGGCTAAATCCGCAGCTAAACCGGCTCTACCCACAGTGGAAGCGAGATTGTAAAAAGTAGGGAAATCTATTAATCCACTTGATGTAGTGATAGTATCAATAGTATCTGATATGGATACATCAAGTCTAAAATATGGGGAAGCTTCCACGCTGTAAAAACTCCCCCTTATTTTAGCTACTAAGCGTTTAAAAGTGCTTCAAACTTGTCATAAGTACTTTGAGGATCAATCGCTACATCAATACGAGGTTCTGGCTTAACCGTAGTATTTGCTCCATCTACAACCGTAATTTTTAACTGGTCATTTCTATCCATTGGATAGTCGGTACCATTGTAGTTAATCATCCAGTTCCCCTCTGCATCAGAATCTCCATAAGCTACACCTTCTTTTAAGAAATAGTAATATACACCGCGATTAGCCGGTACACTACCATCAATGACAGGGATAGACTTACTAGCAGGAACATCAAAGTCTCCTTTCTGACCACTTTGAGCTAAAGCTTCTAATTCTGCAATGGTAGTTGTTGTGTTCCCTTGAAATTGATCTTTTAACTCTTGATCAATTTGAGCACGGGTTTTATTACCTAATTTTTCTGAATTACTAGCACTATCAGCCGTTTCAGATGCCTTTGCACGTTCTACTTTTAAAGTACCTCCAGGGTTTAATAAATCAGCTAAATTGGCTAAAGGTGTTTTGATTTTACCATTCCAAAGCTTTAGTAACGTTTCCGCAATTTGATTTTCTAAAATCTTGTTAAACATGATTTTTTGTGTTTATTATGATTAATTAATGTTTGCTAAGTCTATAAACTTTTGATAAGTAGAATCTGGATTAATTTGTGTCAATTCTACTGAGTTAGTATTTGTCTGTAAAACTTCTTCAATGCGAACCAATAGGGTATTAAATCGCCCTTCTCTTAAAATCGGTTGTCCTATTTCGTCAAATAGTTGAATTTGAAAAATTCCGTTATCCTTGATGTCTAGGGTAATTGGCTCGTCTTCTATTATTGGAATCAATCGCTCTAGCTTAGTATCATTATGACTGATGACTACCCTAGCCTGTCCCGTGTACGATGCTACAATACCCGTTTGAATGGTTTCGTTTTGTCCAATTTTCCCTAATGATTTGATAACCTTCATGCTCCGCTATTGTCATGCTGTAAAAGTATTTTGACCATCTGTAAATAGCTGCGTTCCATCAGAAAATCCAAAGTCACTATTTGTCCAGGTTCGAGCAAAGGATTTCACTTGTTGACCATCTCGAAATACAACAACTCGAATGACATCGCCTACTTCATGAACATCCGGATGTAATCCAATTTCGGATTGACTGCCGATTAAAACATCATTGCGATAAACGGTAAAATTGTCATAAGCACCTTCATAAATTTGAGTGACAATGATCGAAGTTTCTTGGCCTTCTTCATTACCAAATTCCAATCGAATATTGGCTTTGATGATGTTTTCATTTTGTTGACATTGGTGATTGCCAATTTTAACCGTTCCTTGTATCGGCGTTTCAAAGACCAATAAAACCGTTTGTAATTCGGTATCAATCATTTGCTCTACAATACTCGATGTAATATCATCCCCTCGTATATTCAGGACCTCGATTACTTTTATCCCTTCATTCTCCAATTCACCTTCATAAGAAAATACCCAATCGGTTTCCAAACTTTCTTGCGTAAAAGTGAAGCAATTCGGTAAAACGGAGACAGGTAATTTTAAAGTTACGGGCAAATTACGTCCCTCAGAACGAGGAAAAACAAACCCTCCAATTCTACGTCGCTTAGGTTTCGTGTAAGTTACGTCCAAATTACCTTTGTAATTTTTGAAGGTCGTAGAATTACCGTGTAAATACTCGTGTAAGTCTGTGAAAATGTCCGTAATATCTGTTTGCAAATTTTTACGGTATTGTCCCAATTCTTTTACGGATACAGCTCGTGTAAATTCGCTTTCTTGAACCTGTAAACCCGTTGCTGTATATTTGATATTAGCATAGATAGAAGCCGCTAAAGCCACTTTATAGGCTAAAAATTCCGCTAAATATTCCGTCCATAGGTGCTGATAAATTGGTGTTGTAAACTGTCCATTAGCCTTTCTATCCTGAAGTAAATCCTGATAAAATAAATTACCTAACTCTTGTCGGAAAGTTTTCCGTTCTACTCGTTTGATATGAGGTAAAAACTGAGCCGCAGGAAACTTATCATCAACAGGGCTGTGTAACACCACTTCATCCGCTTGAATCAATGTTTTCATACCGTGTAACTTTGACGTAATTACATGAAGTCATTACCGTAACTTTGACGTAATTTAGACTTCCTTATCTGCTTCCAATTCATCTTGAAAATGGAGTTTATACAAGGATGGAAATTGTAAGACATATTGTTCCATTGCCTTTTCGCCCAGGTGCTTTGCACATAATTGAATCGCTTTATTCAAAGCCAATGCAATTTTATTTTGTCTAGGCTTTACGGTTTGACTTGCCATTTTAAAAATGGATTTCAACTCGTCTCCACCCAATCCGCTATGCCTATCATAGAGCAATCGAGTGTACCAATTAAAGGACGCAATGATTTTATCTTCACTGATTCTCTGTAAGGTTTCGTGAAATTTCTCATTGGTATTTGCCTTGAATTGTGTCACACTGACTGGATCACTTCCTGAAGGTCGTCCACTCAATACATAGGTTCTTGCCAATCCCTTTACGGTAAAGGTCTTATCAAAATTGGCTTCAAACTCATCCAAGTCTTCATCCGTATCATCTTGATGTACTTCGTAGTCAAATAGGATTTTTCCTGTAAAGCGGCTGTTGGTTTCTTTAGTCAAATAATCCGCATTTTGCCACTCCAAGTATTGATAATACACACTCGATATAGACGTATTTAAGCCATACCAATATCGACCTATCCAATTGTGTTTAATTGGGATAATGGTACGTTGTACACCTTCTACTTCTTCAATCAATGGATAGACAGGAACAACTGAAGGTCTATTTTTGACCATATACCACCATTCAAAACAGGGCGACACTAACAACCGCTTTGGGTCATTTCGCTCTGAAACTAAATAGCGTAATTCCGTCGCATCATAGTAATTGATTTTAGCAAAAGGTTCTCCGGCCACTTTAGACAGCACCACTTCAAAATAACCATTACCTACTACGTCCAGGTTATTATTGACATTTTCCGCAGCATCTTGTAAATAAGCAATGCCTTCATTACCCGTGATACGGTCAATAAATTCCAAGCAGAATTCTACATACGATTCCTTCAATGAACTAGCAGGACGACGAAAATTGGTAAAGCCTGTTGCTCGTCCTTTATGCAACTCAAATCCGCCACAAGTAAAATCTGACCGACGTTGTACGGATGAACCTGTAGTTGAACTAATCTCTGATAACTTGATAAGGAAATTCAAAAACGAATCACTCGATGCTTCATTATTACCGAAAAACGGCACAACCGCCCACTCCCTGAAGAAGTTTGCCAATTCATCATTGTCCTTAACTTCATTTAGAATTGGCGAAATAAAGCGTTCAAAGCCTTTAATCGTTCTGTTTGAATATCCAATCATTGATTCCAGTTACGGGTTTCGAGTTACGAGTTCTATTTCAACCCGTAACTCGCAACTGATAATTAATTAGAAGAAACGGCTGCAGATAAACCATTTAAGAAAGTTTCTACATCTGCGGCATCTCCTTTTGCTGTAATTTCGATAGGATCGTCTTTAACCGTCCATCTATACACCCGTTGAAATCCTGAATCCTCATCACTAATAGATGTTTGTGTATTGGTAGAACCGCCGCCATTGGTTTTATACTTATAGTATAATTTACCTTTAACGATTTGCGTCCCACAACTCCAAATTCGTCCATTTGCATCTTTGACAAATGCCGATAGACAACGACAATCTTTATAGGATTTTAGAATCTTGCGTTTAAAAGAAGTTAAGCCTTCAAAGAATAGCGATAAGTTTTGTGTTACCTTCGACCGTTTCCCTTCAGAATGTTCACTATTCAATGAAGCCGTTTCATCATCAAAAGCAACGGTTACTAACTTCTTACCCTCCTTTAGTGCAAAAGCAGTAATGGTTTCTGTATCCGAATCTACTGTTGTAGTATCCACATCAGAAGATTCATAAAACCAAGCTTTCAGTACCCCTACATCAAAAGACTCATCACACAATTCTTCTTCTGGCAATTGAAATATTTTACTCATTGAAATTTAAGGTTTTTTACCCCCTAGCCTCCTAAAAGTGGAACTTTCAAATTACGATAATTCTCCCTTTTAGGGGGTTAGGGGGGGCAATACTAACAAGCCACAGCAATAAATTGACTTTCTGCTACCTTAGCATCTATTTTCATTGTTGCTCTCACATCCACCTTACCCAAGTTCTGAGGTAATGGATTTTCCTTTGCTACTAAAGCAGATTGTCCTACGCCCATACCCGTTACTTCATTGACATCTGTTGCAATGGTGAGATTTTCACGAGCGGTAAAGATTGCCCGATGTTGATTTGATTTGCCTAATTCTGTATCCCATAAGTCCCACTCATACACAGGAATGACCGCATAATTTTCCCACTTCAAACCAATGGTAACTTCTGTATCAAAGCCTTCTCCTTTGTAATGCAACTCGAAAGACTGCCAAGTATTTTTATACTCCTTTTTCAAGTCTGCCTTATAAGCTTCATAAATAGCTTCTGATACTAAGAATAAAGGACGCTCATGAACATGACCGCTTTTCTTTAAGCGACGCAATTTGATATGCGAAATCTTATATAATTTGGGCAATAATGTGTTTAAGACATAGCCTTCAGGAATTGCATTTCCTTTGATAGCAGGATTCTCATTAGTTGCATCGCCACCATCCTTATTTTTGGATAAGTCTAGTTTTGGAATGTGCTTGGAGTCTGTTTTCTGCAAAGCTGTTTTAACATTGATGTCTTTCCAAACACCATTGACTTTTTTAATCGCCTTGATTTGCTGTGCATCTAAGCTATGACCTTCAGGTGCCGTAAAATTACTATCACCAAAAAATACCACTCTATATACATCGTCCCCAGCAGTCTCTTGAATCAAGCTAATAAAGGCAGATAATAATAAGCGTTCTTCGGGTGTACCATTGATAGAATGATATAAATTCCCTTTTCCACTTTTGATATTATCAATCACTTCCTTGATTTCTTCAGGATAATGCTCTGTCCAAATATCAAATGGTTTGGGGTCAACTTCTTCAGCAGTATTCCCCACCTTACCATAAGGTTTAACTTCACCTGCTTTGGATTGAGCCATATCGAATCCTGCTTGTAAAACAGACTTTGGCTTACGAAGGTGGACTAGTTTTTTCCCTTTTATGACACCTGTAAGTTTTTTGAAGATGCGAAGATCATCATTTCTCAAAGGGTCGTAGCTTGACAATATTGGCTTAATCAACACATCTATTGCATTGTCAATGCCTAGCCCTACGATTAACGGTTGTCCGGTTGTTGTCTCCATTGTTGTGTTGTGTTTATTTGTATAGATTAAAGCCCCTTGAGACTTTGAGATTATTGGTTTGGTTTACGATTGCTTAGTAGGAATATTCTTGACGCCTAATCGCTTTAGATAATTACTAGCTGAAGAATCTGGACTAGGAGGGGTATCACCTTCTACGGGTGAAGGGGTGTGACCTTCACCGCCTAATTTCCCTTGTTTCCAGTTTGCAAATTCAGTCTTTAAGGCTTTCAATTCCTCGCCAATCTTATCATCCTCTTTTGCCTTATTGATAGCTTGTTCGGTCTTGGTAAACTTATCCTCCAATTCTTTAAATTGATTGGCTAACTTATCCAATTTAGCCGTTACATCTTCCAATCCGTCAGGTGCTTGATTTTGAAATAAATCGGCATTGCCTTCCATCACTTCTTGAATGACTGTTTTTAAATCAACAGGTTCGCCTTCTGTGTTTTTCTCTTTGGCTTTTTGAGTGAAAGTGATTCCTCGCTTCTCTAATTCTTCAAATAGCTTGTTAAAAAATTCTTGCATATCTATTGAATTTTGCGGCTCTTCTGAACCTGTTAAATTTTGAATAGCTTCTTCTGTTGTGAACGTTGTTTCAATCGCTTCACCAATAAATTGATTGGTAAATCGCTGAAAGCCGTTTTCTTGTAGATGGTTTTCCATGTCGGTTAAAGACAGGGTATTTGCCGTTTCTTCTGTTGTGAAATTTTCAGCAATAAAAGGTTGACCATCCAAAGAAACTGCCTCTACAATTTCATCAATAAAGCCGAGTTGCAAGGCTTGTTGAGGAGAAAACCAACTGGTCGCATCCATCAACTTTTTGATTTTGGCAACACTCAATCCTGTCTTTTCCGCAAACATTTCACAAATCACATCGTCCATGGCTTCCATTGCCTGAACAACGGATTGTAATTGACGCTTATCTCCTCTACCGCCCCACTGTACATTGTGAATCATGTAAAGGCTCATTTTCGTCATAACAACCTTTTCGGCAGCACTCGCTATAATTGTACCCGCCGATAAGCAGTTACCCGCAAGGTAGG
>CAYLSF010000346.1:0-6920 GCA_964385675.1 uncultured Saprospiraceae bacterium | reverse complement strand
CAATATATTCTACCGCTACAAGGTGTGCTACCTTGTCAATCATTCCTTGAATTTGTGGTGTAACGTCATGCTCTACTACATGATTGATTTTTCTAAGCCCTAGAGCCTCAATTGTAGCTTTTTGCTTTTTTGAACGATCGATTACACTCTTTACTTGTTTAATTCTAGCCTTCGCCATGAGTAAACCTTTTTATTAGTCGGATTAATTCTCAAAGAATTACAAAATTTGGATAACAATTAGATAAAAAATAAAAATTTCTAATTCTTGATTCCTAACTCCTAATTCAAAAAACCTATCCGTTGAATAATTTATCCAAGCTAATTCCACGAGTTGCTGCTACTTCCATTGGTGTGCGTAACTTAGATAACGCATCAATTGTAGCTTTGATAACATTGTGTGGATTAGAAGAACCTTGTGATTTTGCTAATACGTTTTGAACACCAGCAATCTCTAGTACTGCACGCATTGCACCACCAGCAATTACCCCTGTACCATCAGAAGCAGGCTTGATTAAAACTTTTCCTGCACCGTATTTACCTCTTTGCTCATGTGGTATAGTACCATTGTAGATTGGCACTTTGATTAAACTCTTCTTAGCATCATCTACCGCTTTTGCTATTGCTTCTGATACGTCACGAGCTTTACCAAGACCATGCCCTACAGTACCTTCTCCATCACCCACAACAACTACAGCAGCAAAACTAAAAGTTCTACCCCCTTTTGTTACTTTAGCAACACGGTTAAGGTTTACCAACTTTTCTTTTAACTCTGTTTCGGTCGGTTTTACCTTATTTTTTTGATCTTTCCTTGCCATAATATTTTGAGTAAACTATATTTCTTAAAATTGAAGTCCTCCCTCTCTAGCACCGTCAGCTAATGCTTTCACTCTGCCATGAAACAAATATCCTCCTCTATCAAATATGACTGAACTAATACCTGCTTCAGAAGCCTTTTGAGCCAATAGCTTTCCTACTGATTTGGAAACTTCTACTTTAGAACCTTCCTTTGAAATAGACGCATCCTTTGAAGAAGCTGAAGCTAAAGTTACACCTGCTACATCGTCGATAATCTGAGCGTAAATTTCTTTATTACTACGAAATACAGAAATACGAGGACGTGAAGCTGTTCCCTTAATTTTCTTTCTGATGCGATAATGAATACGTTTTCTACGTGCTTCTTTAGAAAGTTTCATGTCTTTATAATGAATTTAGAAAGATAGTAGAACTACCCTACTAATTTTAAAAATTTTATTACAATATATCTTGTAAAACCTGTCAATCCTGTCTATTTACCAGCAGTCTTACCAGCTTTTCTTCTCAACTCTTCACCCACAAATTTGATACCTTTACCTTTGTATGGCTCTGGTTTTCTGAATGAACGAATCTTAGCTGCAACTTGACCCAACAATTGCTTATCTATACTAGATAACTTTACAATTGGATTCTTACCTTTTTGAGAAACAGTTTCAATACCAATCTCTTTGGGTAATACAAAGTAGATAGGGTGAGAATAACCTAATTGCAATTCTAATAAACTGCCTTTATTTGTTGCTCTGTAACCAACCCCTACCAATTCTAAATCAACAGAGAAACCTTTTGTTACTCCTTCTATCATATTATTTAATAGAGAACGATACAAACCGTGCATTTCTCTATGTCTCTTTTGTTCAGTTGGACGTGCTACTGTTAAAACACCATCTTCCAACTTCAATTCAATATCAGGATCAACTTGTTGGGATAATTCTCCCTTAGGTCCTTTTACCGTAACAAAGTTGCCTTTTGAAATATTTATATTCACACCGCTTCCAACAGATATGGGTGCTTTACCTATTCTTGACATGACTTAATTTTTTTAAAGTTGTAAAAATAGAATTATTCGTCATACTTCTTAATAAACGAAGCATAACAACTCCCCTCCTACGTTCTTTCTTCTAGCCTCTTTTCCAGTCATAACACCTTGAGAAGTAGAAACGATACAAGTACCTAATCCGTTAATAATACGAGGAATTTCAGTTGATTTTGCATATTTACGTAAACCAGGCTTACTAATACGTCCTAACTTACGAATAACAGGTTGTTTGTTTTGGGCATTATACTTCAAGGCAATTTTAATAACACCTTGCTTACCTTCATTATCATCAAACTTATATCTGAGAATATAACCTTGATCGTAAAGTATCTCAGTAATACTTTTCTTTAGTTTTGAGGCAGGAATCTCTACAATTCGATGTGCAGCCATTTGTGCATTACGAATTCTAGTTAAATAATCTGCAATAGGATCACTTAACATGATAATATGCTTTGTGGAGATAGTTTCTTTTATACTTAAAAAGACTTTGCTCCAGTTAATAAATTTAATTTCAATAAACTACCAACTTGCTTTTGTCACACCAGGAATCTTACCTTGTGTAGCCAATTCTCTAAATACAACACGACATACACCGAAGTCACGCATGTATCCCTTTGGACGACCTGTTAAAGAACATCTGTTCTTTAATCTTACAGGTGATGAATTTTTAGGTAACTTATCTAATTCATCCCAATTCCCTTCTTCTTTCAACTTCTTACGTAATTCAGCATACTTAGCCACCATACGTTCACGCTTCTTCTGACGTGCTATTATAGACTTTCTAGCCATTTTTGCTTAGTTATTTTGATTTTTGAATGGTAATCCCATCAACTTTAACAATGCTAATGCTTCTGCATCTGTTTTAGCAGTTGTTACAAAGGTAATATCCATTCCTTGAATTTTACTTACTTTGTCAATATCTATTTCAGGGAAAACGATTTGTTCTTTGATACCAAAAGTATAATTTCCTCTACCATCAAAACTCTTATCGTTAATTCCTCTAAAGTCACGTACACGAGGTAAAGTCATAGTAACAAGTCTATCTAAAAACTCATACATATACTCGTTTCGTAGTGTTACTCTTACACCAATAGGCATACCTTCACGTAACTTAAAGTTAGATACTGATTTTCTTGCAATAGTAGGTACAGCTTTTTGACCTGCAATTGAAGTCATTTCTTTTACAGCAGTATCTACTAATTTCTTATCCTGAGTAGCTGCACCGATACCTTGATTCAAGCAAATTTTCTGAATCTTAGGCACTTGCATTATCGTCTTATACTGAAATTGCTCCATTAACTTAGGCACAACTTCCTCACGATATTTTGTCTTAAATCTTGGAATGTAGCTCATTTTAATCTATGATTTCACCACTTTTTTTAGAATAACGAACTCTTTTACCATCTACCACCTTACGACCTATTCTTGTAGGTTCATCTGTAGAAGGATCTACAAGCATTAAATTAGAAACATGTATTGAAGCTTCTTGCTCAAGAATACCTCCGTCCTCATTTTCAGTTGCCTTCTTATGCTTGTAAACAATATTTACGTCAGAAACAATGGCTCTATTCTTAGCAGGGAAAACCTGTAAAACTTCACCCCTATCTCCTTTATATTTACCAGCGATAACCTCTACCGTGTCGCCTTTTTTTATGTGCAACTTAGGAGCAAATCGCTTTTGTGTATTTTTATTCTTAGCCATAATATTTAAAGTACTTCAGGTGCTAATGAAACAATTTTCATATAATCTCTCTCGCGCAATTCACGAGCAACAGGTCCGAATATACGAGTTCCTCTAGGTTCATCTGATGCATTTAACAATACTGCAGCATTGTCATCAAAACGAATATAAGAACCGTCTTTTCTACGGATTTCTTTTTTGGTTCTAACAATTACGGCTTTTGAAATAGTACCTTTCTTAAGACCACCTGGACTTGCTTCTTTAACTGTCACCACAATAGTATCACCAATAGAAGCATAGCGTCTTTTTGTACCACCAAGTACTCTAATACAAAGTACTTCTTTAGCACCAGAATTGTCAGCTACTTTTAATCTACTTTCTTGCTGTATCATGACTATTTAGCTCTTTCTAAGATTTCTACTAATGCCCAACATTTACGCTTACTCAATGGACGACTCTCAATGATTTTTACCGTATCACCGATATTACATTCATTGTTTTCGTCATGAGCCATAAATTTCTTAGACTTTTTAACGAATTTACCATATATAGGGTGACGAAGTTTACGTTCCACCAAAACAGTAATAGATTTATCCATCTTATTACTTGTTACAACCCCAATTCGTTGTTTTTTAATTTTTACTATTGTATCCGACATCCTCTAATATTATTTATGAAAATGGATGATTAGCGTTTTCTTCTTTTAGCCGCTTGTTTCTCGCGCTTTCTACGAGCAACTTTTTTAGAACGTCCAGCTAATTGTTCAGGTGTATATTCTGCCAATTCTCTTTTACGGAGTTCTGTTTTTAATCTGGCTATATCTCTACGAACTTCTACTAATGTTAAAGGATTATCTAATCCTGTAGTCACATGGTCAAATTGCATTTGCTGATAAGACTCTTCTGCTCCTGCTAATTGCTCATTTAACTCATCTAAAGTAAGTTCGCCAGCGTTAATTTTATTCTTTGCCATTTTATTGAATATTAAAAAGAACTATACTATTCAGTGTAATCCCTTCTTATCACAACTTTTGTTAATACAGGTAACTTTTGTGCTGCTAAACGTAATCCCTCTTGTGCTACCTCTAAAGGTACCCCATCCATTTCAAACAAAATACGTCCAGGTTTTACAACAGCTACATAATGATCCAAAGAACCTTTACCCTTACCCATACGCACCTCTTGTGGCTTCTTAGTAATAGGCTTATCAGGGAAAATTCGGATCCAAACTTTTCCCTCCCTTTTCATGTAACGAGTCATCGCAACACGGGCAGCTTCTATTTGGCGGTTTGTAATTCTAGCCGCTCCTAGAGACTTAAGACCGAAAGAACCAAATGCTAGGTAAGAACCTCTTTGAGCATTTCCTTTCATTCGCCCTTTCTGTTGCTTGCGATATTTCGTCCTTTTTGGTTGTAACATCGTTTATAAGTATTTAACTTTTAGTACTTTATGTTTTTCTATTCTACAGGTAGAAAAAAGTTGTGCAAAGATACTGAAAAAACAGCAAATTCTATAATGCGAATTTTAGTTTCTATCTCTGTTTCCACCTCTATTTCTTCCACCTCTGTTTCTGTCGCCACCACGTCCTCTTCTATCACCACCACGCCTTCTGTCACCACCACGTCCTCTTCTATCACCACCGCGTCCTCTACTATCACGCTTCTTAGCACCTACGTTTGGAGATAAATCACGTTTTCCAAATACCTCACCTTTACAAATCCAAACTTTAATACCGATTTTACCATAGATGGTTAAAGCTTCAACGATAGCATAATCAATATCAGCACGGAAAGTATGCAACGGCGTTCTACCTTGCTTATATTCTTCTGAACGAGCCATCTCTGCTCCATTCAATCTACCCGAAATACGTACTTTGATACCTTCAGCACCAGCTCTCATAGTGGATTGAATAGCCATTTTGATAGCACGACGGTAATTGATACGTGCTTCAATTTGTTTAGCAACTGTCTCTCCCACGATATAAGCATCTAATTCAGGCTTACGGATCTCTACAATATTAATTTGTACATCCTTTTTAGTCAATTTCTTTAACTCCTCACGAATTCTATCTACCTCTTGACCACCTTTACCAATGATGATACCTGGACGAGCTGTATGAATTGTAATGGTAATTCTTCTAAGTGTACGCTCAATGATAATTCTTGCAATACCACCTTTAGAAACCCTTGCTCTCAAGTATTTTCTGATTCTTTCGTCTTCAGCTACTTTCTGACCAAAGTCTTTACCACCAAACCAGTTTGATTCCCATCCTCGGATGATGCCTAATCTATTAGCAATTGGATTCGTCTTTTGACCCATGTTTATTAATTTAAATTTCTTTCGTCTTTAATTTTAACCTTTATCGTTTTCAGTTTCATCATCGTCTCCTTCTTCTACAGCCTCCTCCTCAACTTCATCTACGTCATCCTCTTGCTCTGTATCCTCAACGATTACTACATCTTCTTCTAATTCTTCCACCTCTTCATATTCCTCATCCTCCTCTAAATCTTCATTCAATGGAATTGTATTTTCCAATGCAAGAAATACATGACAAGTGTGTTTACGAATGCGATGTGCTCTACCATAAGGAGCAGGTCTGAAGCGCTTCAACTGACTACCTTGATCTGCGTAGACTTCTGAGATGACTAAGCCATATTCATCAGAACTTTGTCCAACGCCTGCTTTTTGTTCCCAATTAGCAATCGCCGATAAAACTAACTTCTCTAACCAAGTAGCCGCTTCTTTTCTAGTGTAGCGTAATTGATTCAATGCTTTATCAACATCTAAGCCACGTATATTATTTACTACCAATCGCATCTTACGTGCTGACATTGGAACGCCTTTGAGTTTAGCTACAGCTTTCATTCTTAGCAATTATTTATTAGCTTACTATTTGATTTTGAAATAATCATTAAAATTCAAAATCTATGTTAATTAGCTTATTATTAATTTATGAGAATTTTACTTTCTCTTACCTCCGTGTCCTCTGAAGTTTCTCGTAGGAGAAAACTCTCCTAACTTATGACCAACCATATTTTCTGTTACAAATACAGGTACAAATGTCTTTCCATTGTGTACTGCAATTGTTTCACCAACAAAATCTGGAATAATCATTGAACTTCTAGACCAAGTCTTGATAACTTTCTTACGCTTAGCTCCCTTTGCTCTTTCTACTTTAGTAAGCAATTTATGATAAACGTAAGGTCCTTTTTTTAATGAACGAGCCATTTATATAAGATTTTTATCGTTTCAGATTACTTCTTACCCCTACTCACAATCAAGCGGTTAGAATATTTCTTCGGATTTCTAGTCTTCTGACCTTTAGCCATTTGACCGTTACGAGAACGTGGGTGACCTCCTGAAGCTCTACCTTCACCACCACCCATTGGGT
>CAYLSF010000345.1:0-6922 GCA_964385675.1 uncultured Saprospiraceae bacterium | reverse complement strand
TAAAAAAAACTAACCTCTACCCATAGGGGAATTTATATTTTCAATTGTCTTATCATTAGATAAGAATTTCTAAAAACTGAAAATATGAAATTGAAGATATTGACTATTTACCTATTACAACTCTTGGTCGTTCCTTCCATCATTGCCCAAATATTGACGAATAGTAATTTACCTATTATCGTCATTAATACCAATAATACAGCAATTCCTGATGAGCCAAAAATAAATGCTACAATGGGGATTATCTATAATGGCGACGGAAACTCCAATAATATCAACGATGCCTTCAATCATTATAACGGCAGAATAGGGATTGAAACCAGAGGAAATTCTACCCAAGATTTTGATAAAAAGACTTATTCTATAGAATTGAGAACTAGCACGAACGAAGATACTTCTATTGCCTTACTCAATATGCCCAAAGAGGAAGATTGGATTTTGCACGCTATGGTGATAGATAAAACACAATTGAGGATACCAATGAGTTTTTATCTATTTAGGGAAATGGGACATTACGCTGCTAATTGGCAATTTGTAGAAGTGATGCTCAATAATGAATATCGAGGATTATACATTTTAACAGAACGCATTAAAAGAGATAAAAATCGAGTAGATATTTCAAAATTGACAGCGGATGAAATTGATGGAGATGATGTAACGGGTGGGTATATCCTCAGAATTGATTGGTTAGATGACCTAGGAGAGGATGATTTTTTTATTTCTAACTATAATTCTCAGGGTGATTCGGAAATGCACTACCAATGGTATTATCCAAAAGCTAGTAATATTCAACAAGCTCAAAAGGACTATATAAAAGGCTTTATGGATGATTTTGAGAATGCGGTATTTGCGGATGATTTTAAAAATAGTCAAGGCAAACGATACACAGAGTATATCAATATCGCTTCTTTTATAGACTTTTTATTGATTAATGAATTGAGCAAAAATTCAGATGGTTATAAACTCAGCTCCTATCTATTTAAGGATAAGGATAGTAAAGGCGGACTATTAAATGCAGGTCCTATTTGGGATTTTGATCAAACCTATGGTGTCTCCTTAGTTTGCTCCAATTATGATTATAGAGGTTGGACATTTCTACAAAATCAAGCGGATTGTGAAGACTTAGAAAGTATGCCGATGTGGTGGCAAGCGATGGTTTCGGATACTGTCTTTTCTGATTTGTTGATTCAGCGATGGCAAGAACTGAGATCAGACTTACTACAAGAAGAGAATCTAATGAATTGGATGGATAATCAACGTGTCGTCATTAACGATGCTATCAATAGAAATTTTACAAAATGGGACGATTTTATTGGGGAATATATTTGGATAGAACCCGAGCCAATTCCACAAACCTATGATGAGGAGATTACTTATATGAAACAATGGATTGTGAATCGATTAAATTGGATGGATTTGAGCATTTCAAGAATCAATACAACGATTGGTGATGATTTAAGACCGATTCAGATTTTTCCTAACCCCACAAGAAATTATGTATCTATTAAAGATAATCAGGGCGATATTATTCAAATCTATTCTACGAATGGTCAACTTTTATTGGAGCAAAACGTTACCGAAAGTATTTATACGATACCGTTATCCCGTTTTCAAAGTGGTCTTTATTTTATTAATATTGTAAGTGAGACACATATTTATGAGCCTGCTAAGTTGGTGATTTTTTAATATCAGTATCGTTTAGACCAAATTTGAATGTGAACAAAGCGTATTGTAGAGCTTAATCCCTTAGCTAATGTGGCACACATAAAAAACCTCCTAACACCAAAAGGTGTAGGAGGAATTCTATTTTCAAAACTTTAATCAAATATTAATTAATCTGCTATGACTTCAAAGTTGATATTGAAGCTAACTTCTTTATGTAAGTCAACTTGAGCAGTATAAGAACCTAAGTTTTTAACTTCTTCTAACAAAGTAATTTTCTTACGTTCAATTCTTTCACCCGCTTGCTCTTCGATAGCTTGTGCAATTTGAATACTTGTAACGCTACCGAAGATTTTGCCACTTGTACCTGCTTTTGCAGGAATATTCAAGACTACACCATTTAATTTATCCGCAGTTGAGCGATATTGACTGATTAAACGCTCTTCTGCTTCACGTTGTCTTTGAATTTCTGCTTCTAATGAAGCTCTATTTTTTTTATTGGCGATTTTAGCAAATCCGTAAGGAATTAAATAGTTACGACCATAACCGTCTTTCACCGTAACAATTTCATTTGCTGAGCCTAATTTTTCTACGTCTTTTAAAAGAATAACATTCATGCTATTATAATATTTTGAGTTCAATTGAAAACTAATAGGAAAGTCTCAATTGATACTTATTTTAAAAGGTCTGTTACGTATGGTAACAATGCTAATTGACGTGCTCTCTTAATAGCTCTAGCCATACGGCGTTGGTATTTTAAAGAGTTACCTGTGATACGTCTTGGTAAGATTTTACCTTGCTCATTTACGAATTGTAGTAAGAAATCGGTGTCTTTATAATCGATATACTTGATTCCAAATCTACGAAAGCGGCAGTATTTCTTACGATTTTGACCAATCTTTGGATTACTTAGAAATTTAATATCGTCTCTAGATGCCATGGTATAAGCCCTCGTTTTTTATTTAAAAAATAATGAATTAATGATTTCAACAGAAGTCGCTCACTGCGAACTGCTTACTGTTCACTGCAAACTATACTAGCGTTTCTTCTTTTTACCAATTAAACCTGCACGCTTATCTTCGTTATACTTTACAGCATACTTGTCTAATTTAGCTGTTAAGAAACGCATGATTTTTTCGTCACGTTTGAAAGTCAATTCCAATTCTGAAATTAATTCTCCAGTTTGATTTGCAAATTCTACAGTATAATAAATACCTGAAGAACGCTTGTTAATAGGGTATGCTAACTGCTTTAATCCCCATTTGTTGACGTGTACGATTTCTGAACCTTTTTCTTTAAGGAAATCCACGTACTTTTGAGCTGTCTTTTCAATTTCATCACCCGACAGCACTGGATCGATGATGAACGTTGTTTCGTAATTACGCATTCTTTACTTTATGAATGGTTAAAAAAATACTATTGCTAAAAGCGAGTGCAAAGGTAAGGAACTCCAAAGAGTTTTTCAAATGAAATTGAACCTGTACATCACCAATTTTTATAAAATTTAAGGCATTTCATTGTTCTGAAAATACAATGTGTTAAAAATACACTTTGTTCCCTCTAAAATTTGTAATATTGTTCAATCAAAATAGACTTAAAATAATCTAACAATGAACCTACAATTAACATACATTATAATGTTTTGTTTATTGATAATGAGTTGTCAACAGCAACACAAAGGAGAACCTATTACAAAAGAAGTAGATGTACCTTCTGGTGAATTTCAATTGGTATGGTCTGATGAATTTGATACCGATGGTTTGCCTGATAGTACAAAATGGGGATATGATTTAGGAAATGGCTGTCCAAATGTATGTGGATGGGGAAATCAAGAATTGGAATATTATACTCAAAGACCTGAAAATGCACGAGTAGAAAATGGAAATTTAATAATAGAAGCTATCAAAGAGCGATATGATACAATGGATTATACTTCTGCACGATTGATTACTAAAGGAAAAGGCGATTGGAAATATGGTAGGGTAGAGGTGCGAGCAAAATTACCTATTGGTGTGGGGACTTGGCCTGCCATCTGGATGCTGCCGACGGATTGGGAATATGGAGGTTGGCCTAAAAGTGGCGAAATTGATATTATGGAACATGTAGGACATGAGGCAGGACGTATATTTGGAACAGTACATACAGAATCCTATAATCACATAAAAGGAACAGAAGTAGGAGATGAGATTCATATTAATGATGTAGATACGGCATTTCATACCTACACCATCGAATGGGAAGCGGATAAAATTAAATGGTTTGTGGATGATAAGATGTATTTTGAATTTGAAAATGAATACAAAACATCCAATGAATGGCCTTTCAACAAGCGATTTTATTTGATTTTGAATATTGCCATAGGTGGAAATTTAGGAGGTGTAGAAGGGGTCGATGATAGTGTTTTTCCGCAACGAATGGTAGTAGATTATGTTCGTATCTATCAACGGAGTTAGTTCAGTTGGCGGTCGGCAGTTGACAGTTGACCCGCTCACTGCTTACCGCCAATTGCCTACCGAATCCTCTCCAAAAGAAAAGCCGTCAAGTTTGTCCAAGCTTTTGCTCTATCTAAAATCCAACCATCAGAAGTAATAA
The DNA here is from genome assembly GCA_964385675.1 of uncultured Saprospiraceae bacterium. Taxonomy (GTDB): domain Bacteria; phylum Bacteroidota; class Bacteroidia; order Chitinophagales; family Saprospiraceae; genus CAYLSF01. Next base: position 2,668 of record CAYLSF010000345.1, on the reverse strand, counting down.
CAACAGCATCAGATTCTGCTAAAACTTTATCTGGATTAAAATCCAATTCAATATCCCAATTAAAATGATGCTGTGTGGCTAACTCGTACATCATGGCTTTGAGTCGTCCACTATTAGAAACAGGTTTATCTAAATACCATTGTATATGGTCAACTGCTAGTTCTTTTAACGTTTGTCCAATTAATTCTAAAGCAGGAATAGTTTCTTCTACTCTTTTATAAGAACCATGAATACTCGCTAAATCTCGATAACAACCATCTCTACTCAACAGTAAAGTACCATCCGAAAGTGCAGATTCGATAGTAATCAAAAGGTTATAGCCATCTATCGTAATTTTTTTTCCTTTCAAATTAGTAGGAAGAATGTGACGTTCTGCACGAATTTGTAAAGATTGATCCGAACAACTCATCCGCATCATGGCTAATCTTTGTCGGGTATTTAATTGGTATCTATCCCCTACAATTTTCACTGCAGATTTTTCACCATATCGATGCGTCAATAGGTAAGATAAATCCGAAACGGCTTCTTTTAAAATCGGTTGAAATTTAGCTCCAAACGATTTTTCATCATTTGGATGTTTGCCACGATGTCGTTGCTTGTTGGACATTGGTATAAACGTTAATTTTTCACAAAAATCTAATTTCTCCACTATAAAGTGATTTTTCAACGTTAATTTTAAAAATTAAGTTCGACATTTAGGAACGACTATAAATGAAACAACTAGAAAACATATTGGGTATTGGAACATTCGGAGCAATTGTATTTGGTTCTTTGTATGCCTATATGCACGATAATATCTTTCCGCCTAGTTTCTTGATTGGTATTCTGATTATTGGATTGGTTTGGGGAGCTTTGTATTGTTGGAATTTATACCAATGGTGGAAAGCTGAGAAATTATTCTTTACTCAAACTTATCGGTTTCCAACTATGTTAACTTTTAGCCTAATTATTGGGATATTGGTTTACCTTAATTTTCAAACACCCTACAGTCCACTAGTTACATTTAGGTATGTAATCGCTTTTTCTTTTTTCTTGATGATAATTGCCAATATTAAGAACTTTATCAATTTTGAAGACCCTGATATTATTCAATTTCAAGATAAAGGTATCTCTGTTAAATGGTCTCATTTGGAATACATTAAGTTTGAAAATCAAATCTTTAGATTTACTACGGACAAAGGTAAAGTTTATGAAGTACCATTGAAACAGATTCATGAATCAAGGCAAAAGGCTTTTAAACAACAGATTGAACAATTAATAAAAAGACACGAAATAGATACTACACTTCGACATTTAATTGATGAAAAGGAGTGAGTAACTTCAAGGTTTAGTAAAAACAATTATTGTAAAAATGATACACAGAATTATCCTATTGACATTATTTATTACAACGATTACCACAATTACAACTGCTCAAAAAACAACAGGTGTGGTCACTTTTGAATGTACAAAAGTAGAAGGAGGGGGAATGCAAGCGATGTTATTACAAAATAGTACACAGACCATTGCATTCGGAAAGCATACAACTTTATTAGATTTTAATGCGATGAATGGAACGGTAACCACGAAGATTTACAATAATACTCAATCTAAAAAAACGACGCTTTTGATGAGTGTACCTTTTATGGGGAAATATAAAGTGAATATGACAGAAGAAGAGGCAAAGGAATATAGAGGTGAACCTGTAAAATTGGATATAACGTATAAGAAAAAATCCACAAAGAAAATTTTAGGTTATACTTGTCATAAGGCGATTGTGAAAACCAAAGAATCAAGTATCGTACTTTATGTAACGGATAAGATTAAGCCTAAACAATCTCCTTTTTCTAATATGTTTCCAGATTTAAAGGGCTTTCCATTAGAGTTTCAGTCAAATAGAGGTGAAACTAAAATGACCTTTAAGGCGAAGAAAATCACCAAAATAAAAAAGGACACTTTTAAATATTCTAGTAAAGGATATGAAGAATTGACAGCTGAAGAGTTTAAGAAAAGAATGGGGGATAGGAAGTAGGTTTGGCTTTAAAAATGAATTGAAAACTCATTTTTTAAATTACAAAGTAGATTTACTTATTTGCTTCATCTTTTTTTTTATCAAAATCAATTTTCAGTTGGGGAAGCACTAAATCATCTACATTACGATAGATATCACTCATTTTGATATGAGCATTAATAGATTGTAACTGTACAGAATCTTCTAAACTTAGGTAAATTTCAACAACCCAACCTAATGCTGTTTTTGAAAATACTTCAACAGAAGGGGTATCTTGATCAATAAGTACATACTCTTGAAAACTTAGTAAATGTTGATATTTTTTAAATTTTTCACCTCGATCATACTTAACAGTTGAGGGAGAAGCTACCTCAAAAATAATAGAAGGATTTGTTATAGAAAGATTATCAAATTTTTCTGTTGGGCTTAAAACTACTGTTGCATCAGGATACAACACAGAGTTGATAGCAGGAATATAAATTTTTTGCTCAGGGTTGAATACTTCAAATTTTTCATTTTGATAGGCTATTAAGGAGAGTTGAAAATGAATGTTACCAGCTATTCTATTGTGATTAATTGAGGCATTTGGCATAGTTCTGATTTTTCCATTAAGATATTCATTTTTTGATATAGAATTACCTTCAATTGTTAAATATTGTTCAATCGAATATTCTTTTT
>CAYLSF010000344.1:0-6965 GCA_964385675.1 uncultured Saprospiraceae bacterium | reverse complement strand
ATATGACAATTACGGGGTTTCAGTTTTAGAAGTAACATTTTTTTGTTCCAAAGTTTTTCATTGAAGATTGATTTTTTTTATATTTAGTAGTGTAATTAATTATGAAAAGTAAAAGCGATACATGGCAAGAGACAAATACCATGATATAGTCAAATTAGCATTACAAAAAGATGGTTGGAAAGTAACACACGATCCGCTTTTTGTAAAGCTAGATGAAGTTACAACAGTACAGGTTGATCTAGGAGCTGAACGGCTACTAGCAGCAGAAAAAGGAGACGAAAAAATTGCGGTAGAGATAAAAAGTTTCTTGGGTTATTCGCCAATAACAAATTTTTATCATGCTTTAGGACAATTTGAATTATATCTTCTTGCTTTAGAAAATCAAGAATCAGATAGAGTATTATTTTTAGCTATATCTACCATTACTTATAAAACTTTTTTCCAGAAACCAATCATTCAACAAGCAATAAAACGCTTTAGTATTAAATTAATCGTTTACAATATTAATAAGAAACGAATTGACACATGGATAAAATAAATTCATACAGAACATCTGCAAAGGAAATTATAGAATACTTAGGAGAGCTTTGGAATCAACCTAACGATCCTATTGCTGGTGAAGTCATCATTGATAATCAAAAAGGGCATTATTTATTATTTTCAAACGGTTGGCGAAACGAAGAATATCGAGTTTATGGATGTACCGTACATATTGAAGTGAAAAGTAATGGTCGTGTTTGGTTACATCATGATGGTACAGATATGGAAATAGGTCGTTTACTAATGGAAAAAGGAATCCCGAAATCTGATATTGTATTGGGTTTTCATGCACCTTTTCAAAGAGCAGATACTGAATTTGCTGTTAGCTAAAATTTATGACCTGCTTTTGTCGGCAGGTCATAAATTCCAAATCACTTATCTCACAATCATTACTTTACGAGCCGTTTGCACCACCCCTAAATTAAAGACTACAAAGTAAGTACCCACACTTAAGTCGGTAACATCAAATTGATGTGTTGTCTGTCCTTTAATGCCGTTGATATTTAGCGTTTTAACAACTTGTCCTTGTACATTTACGAATTGCACCATCGCTTCGTCAAATTCTGCACTTTCAATTTCTACATTTAAAATATCACGAGCAGGCGTTGGAAAAAGCGTAGATTCAAATCCTCTAACAGAAGATAAAGTCGGCACTCCTAAAGTCCAGCCTAACCAACGTGCAGTAAATTCTTGCACATATAAATTCGCCATATCTGCATCGTGAATAATTAATGTATTCTCATCATTACTATTCTCTGCTGCACTTGACCAGTTGTGTGACCCTGTTATAACGATAGGATCAGAGTTTGGAGCTGACTCGTCAACAATAGCATATTTATGGTGTAATAAACCAGATTCTGGATGTGCTTTAGTAGGAACACCTGCATTTGTTAAATTTTGAAATTCCCCCCCGGTATCATTTATATTTTCTATCATAACGCGTACATTCACACCATCGTCATGTGCGTCAATTAGATCGTCTCTCAAGTCATTTCTAGTAAACGACAACACGGCTACGTCAATACTAGCATCAGCAGATTGTAAAGCGTTTGAAATAGCGTTAGTTGTACCATCAGATGGAGAAAAATATAATTCTATCGGAATACCGCCAATTAAGAAATTATGCGGCGTATTATCCGTTTTTGCATCACCAAATTTCACATTAAAAATACCAGCCGTTGCACCCGTTGAGCCCCACATTTCTTCAAACTCTATTTCATAGGCTCTCGCCAACGATTGATCTTGAATAAAATGTACACAATTGTAGTTATCAATTAATTCACCTGTGGTAAAATTCATACTTCCCATAAATACCCAACAGTTATCCTTATCGTCTGCATCTACTACAATAAATTTATTGTGCATTAAAGCACTACCATTTCCTGAAATAAAAGGAAATTGAGGCGTTACGCTTTGAAGTGCTGCATTGTTACTCCCTGAATTAGTGACAAAACGAACTTGTACCCCTCGATTATGTGCATCGTTCAGCGCCGTTACAAAAGGATCTCTATTGATGCTGAATATACAAAAATCAATACTCGTTTGAGCATTATTAATCATATCAATAATCTTATTTTGCAACCCTGCCCCATCTAAATAAGCAGCATAGTTATTCGCATAACCAATGGTATTATTTACTCCTTGATTAAAATACGTTTCAATTACACCGGACGAATTAGATACCGTACTATAAACTCTAACAGGAGCCGTAACATCTGTCCCTTGTCCATCATTTGATACCGCTTCTACGTAATAAACCGTTGCAGCATTTAGTCCTGTTAATGTTACACTATGATTAGTTGTAGAGCCACCTAAATCCATGGTTTGATCTAAATTAGAAGGATCTGTACCATAATTAATTTTTGTACTTCCAGCCACATTTGTTGTCCAAGTTACATCAAATCCTGTTTGTGATAAATTGGATTGAACAGGTAGTGAAGTCATATAAAAATTAGCTCCAATGGTAATGTCATTCGCATCACGAGGTAACATTTGTGGCGTACCATTAAACTGAGAAGAAACGCCTACCAAATCAATAGGTGTAATCGGAATCGTTGTTCCAATTAATGGATGTCCACTTCTTAAATAAATCGTACTAGATTGCCCACTTGAATTTGAAAAATTCGCTGTTCCATTTACGAAAGTTGCTCCTGCATTTGCAAACGTTACACCTGATACTTTCACCAATTGCCCTTCATTCGCTAGAGCTACGTTATTAGGTGTTACCGTAATTGGTGTGGGTAGTGTATTATTAGAGGAGTGAACCGTAGCTGAGGTAGTATTGACCATTTGAATCAGACCATTAAAAATACCCATTTCACCTGATACCGTTACACTATCTCCTTGATTCCAAATATCTGTCACCCCAAAGTCATAAACTGCAATACCTGCTGTAGCGTCTTGAATATAACGGATTGTCCCTAATGAGCCCCCATTAATCACAATTCCAGAAATAGAAAAAGTCTGCCCTTGTGCGTACGTTCTTGCTGTCGCAATATCCACGACTTGAGCAGATATAATATTAACACAGAATAAAATAATTATCAGAATAGATAATTTTTTCATATTTAGAAATTTTAATATATCACAATACGTAGAGACGTTGCAGTGCAACGTCTCTACAATTAACCTAAAAAGAAACCGAAACCGATGTATTCCAACGCAACCCTTGACCAAAAAATACGGAAGCAGACCTCGCATCAAAATCATTAAAGGTTTGTGTAAATCGGTCATTGTTTCTAGCGTCAGAAATATAGGTCGTGTCCAATAAATTCAAAACATTTACACGCCAACTAACCCGAGTTTTATTAATATTAAATCGATATCCTGCATGAAAGTCAAATAGGGTATAACTTGGCATTATCCAAGAGTCCACACGTGCGGTAGCTCCTCGTAAATCTTCTGGACTAAAATTGGAATAATTTTTAGCAAAATGAGTGGCTTTCAATTTAAAATAGAGTCCTTTAATGGGTTCATATCGAATTAAACCACCATATTGAATTTGAGCGGCGTCACCAACGTGCACACCTGTGGCGTCAAACTCATAAGTCGTAATTCCATCAGGCAAAATAACGGTATCGCCAGAATTCCAAATCCAGTCTCCTATTGACGCTAAACCTTCAAAAGTGATTTCTGGTGTAATTTTCAAAGCAAAATCTAACTCAATTCCTTTATGCAAAGCTGCCAAACCACTTACATTCACAGGAATCCTATTCGCCTCTGGATCGGCTGGATCTTCTGATACAGTTGGTAAATTATCTAAAGGACGATTATCCCATACCGTGTAATATCCATTTAAATTTCCAGAGAAAATAGAACTCTTGTAGGAATACCCCAATTCAAAAGCATATACTATCTCATTGGTTGGGTCGTCTATAAATCGAGGAGCATTAACATTAAATACATTATTCTGAATAACATTGTTAAAGCGAGTTGGGCGAGATAAATATCCTGTATTAAAAAATACACTATTGGCATCATTAAGGTTAAAAGATGCCCCCGTCTTCGCTGTAAAACTGGGTCTCCATAACCAATCTAAACTTGCCCCACTAAAATGATCAATAATGTTATATCCCGTTGTACCCGTAGATAAATTTAAAAAGGTAGAAATACCATTTGTTTCATACTCTATCAGTCCGAATAAACCAGCCCAACGAACACCTGAGGTATAATTATAATCAATCGTATCTCCGACTACTAAGTCAGATTGATCTATAAATACCCCTGGTGCAACTTCTAGAGCGGCTTGATTATAACTATTCCCTCCCAATAAGTCATGTATTTTTCTATAATGTAAACCTTCATAATCCCTTAGGTCAATACCACCAGAAATTTTTAGGTTTTCATTAATTTGATATTGTGCTGTACTTAATAAACCATACCAAAAATGCTCATTATGGCTTGCAAAGAGAATATTCTCAGCCGTAGAGTCTGGATTAAATAAGGTCACTTCTGTATTCTGACGATACACTTCATCCAAATCTAATAATCCATTTTCTAATCTATCATCATTTCCAAATAAAGAACCTCTTGTACGCACTCCTCCCCCTGTTCCGATGGAAACATAGGCTACATTTGACAAATAAAAATTATCACTTGGATTCCAGGAATGACGTAAGCTAATCTGTGGTTTATGATAAAAATTTCGGCGAGTATTTATGATTTCACCATTGCGAATACCCGCGTGTTGATTGTAGCGTAAGCCAAAGTTTGTACCTGTTTGTGGAAAATCTGCGGTTTGAATGCCTAATTCATTTTGAGCAAAATCGGTATCAAATGTAGCAGCAGGTGATTGAAAAGAACGCTGACCATGCTCTTGAGGTGCTCCAAAACCAGATAAACTAATTAAATGCTTCCCTATTTCCTTATCAATTCTAAGGTAATAAAAATAGCCTTCTGTATAGGTTGCATCTACCCAACCATCGCCCTGCTTATAAGACCCAGCAGCAGATATTCCCCAACCATTTTCTAAGCGACCACTCGTATAACCTAAAGTAGAACGTATAAATCCATTATTTCCAACCTCTTGTTTGATTCTAAAACTCTGTTTAGCTTCAACTCCTTTAGTCAGAATATTAATCGTTCCACCAACAGATGGAATAGCCAATTTAGACGCCCCTAAACCTCTTTGTACTTGCATGGTCTTAGTTACTAAGTCCAATCCAAACCAATTTGACCAAAAGACCCAACCATTTTCCATGTCATTGACAGGAATACCGTCTAGCATGACCGCAAGATTACGTTGATTAAATCCACGAATCGTCACACGAGCATCACCATCTCCCCCACCCGATTGTGTGGCATAAGCACCAGGCGTAGAGTTTAGAATCATGGGCAAATCTTGCCCCGCTAATTCCTCTTTTAGCTTAATAGTGGGTACATTAGAAAAGGCAACAGGGGTTTTTCGCTCTATCGCAATATCTGCGGTTACAATAACTTCTTTAAGCACACCAGCTTGACTTAATGCAATATCTATAGTAAGATCATCATCACCAATAGTAACAGATTGAGAAACGGTTTCATAACCTACATAAGAAAAGGTTACCTCATACGCTCCAGGAGATAGCTCTATTTTGTATTGCCCATCTAAATCTGATGTAGTTCCCTGTGTTCCAGCTAAGATGTTTGCACCAATCAAGGGCTCTCCTGTCGCCTTATCTGTTAGAGTCCCACTTAAAGATTGACCTAAAGCAACAATTGAAAAGGACAAGAAGATACTAGTGATGAGTAATTGTAGGTAGTTCATATTTCAACGACAATCGACAATCGACAATCGACAATCGGATTTTAAACCACTTGTCGATTATCAATTATCGAATTTTTCAAAAGATGATATTTAATTCATTTCACCTAGGATATTCAAATATATAGTCAATTGTCCTAGGTCGATTGTCGAAAGTCGAATATTATTGTTTCATGATTTTCTTTACAGAAAATTGAGTATCGTTAAACCGAACTTGTATGATATGAACGCCTTTAGTCAAATTTCCTAAGTTAAGTTGAACTTGATTAGCCGCACCATTAAATTGCTGTGATAATACTTTCATTCCTAATAGATTGAAAACTTCTACAGATTCAATATTTTCCTCTGCTTCTATTTGCATAAATCCATTAGTAGGATTTGGGTATGCCCTAAACGGTACAGTATTGATTTCTTGTGTGTTCACAAAGTTAGGATCACAAGAACAACCGTGGTTTCCATCAATTACTGTAAATGTATTTTTAGAGTAGATTTCCCACTCAATGTATGGCATTGTGTCTTGTAGTGCTGCTGCCAAAGGTCCAGTACCTTGTTCCACATTAGGATCCCTTATAATTGTTTTATCCCTAGTCACCCACTGTCCTGTAGGTGTTTCCCAAGCATCTCCAGGGTCTTCACCAATTACGCCTATGACATCTATAATATTACTCCCATCATTTGCTACGGTAGTTCCTGTAATTAATGCTACAGCGTCATTTCCATTAAAATACATGGCACAATCATAGGTAGGACATATAAAAGCATCTGCTCTTCCTTGTAGATCTAAGAAATCACGATATACGTCTCCGTATAAATGTACACCATTTCCATCATATTGCACACAAAAAACCACATCACCATTATCATCAATAATTGGCATACCCGTTACAATGTCTCTACAAGTATCATATAGCTGATAACCATTCCATACAGGAATTTCAAAGTTTGTTCCCAAAGAATCTCTCTTATCTATAACAAGAAGATAGGTATCATAAGGCTGAATCATATCTGAAGGTAACTGTATGCCCGTAAAACTTGTGCTTCCGTTTGAATAACGTCCTATCGAATATCCAGATAAGTCTATTGCTGTACCCGTTGGATTATATAATTCTACTGCCCGATTATTTGCATATCCTTCCACATACTTTGATATGAACAATTCATTACACTGGCCAAAAACTAATGT
>CAYLSF010000343.1:0-6972 GCA_964385675.1 uncultured Saprospiraceae bacterium | reverse complement strand
TATTTTAATGATTTAATTTGTTTAAGAACGAGAGGTAATTTCGTAAACTGATTTTCACTTAAAGAAAGGTCGTCTAGTTTTTTTAAGTTACCTAATTCAGGAGGTAAATCATTTAGTTTATTTTGATCTAAATTAAGCGACTCTAAATTTTTTAACTGACCAATTTCCGAGGATAATTGTACTAATTCATTTTGACCGAGATAAATCGATTTTAAATTTTGTAAGGTATTATTTTGAATACGTATTTTTTTTAAACCATTGTTACTTACGTCAAATGTCGTTAGCTTCTTAAAGCTTTCTGCTCCAAATTGTATTGTTTCAATTTGATTTCCGTCTATGCTCAAATCATCTAAATTATTCAAATTTCCTAGTATAGTTGGTAAGACATTAAATCTATTTTGAGTTAGATAAATAGTTTCTAACTTATTTAATTGTTGTATAGATTCGGGTATTTCAGATAATTGATTATCATTTAAATAAATAGCTTCTAAGTTCTGAAGTTTTGAAATTGAAGTTGGTAATACTTTGATTTGATTTTCTGACAAAGTCAAATCAAGTAAGTTTTCTATCATAGTAACCGCTTTAGGAAAAGTTAAAAACTTATTATTGCTTAGGTCAAGTGATTCTAACTTTTTTAATTGACGGATTGCATTTGGTATTTCAGCAAGTTGATTTTGACTTAGATCTAAATTGGTTAAATTTTGTAATGTGCCTATTGAGTTGTTAATAGTTTCAATTTTATTACTCCTTAAAATTAAATCCTCTATTTTTTTTAAATGACGGATGCTACTAGGAAATTGAGAGAGTTTGTTATCGCTTAAATCTAAGTTTTTTAAGTTCTTAAATGTTCCTTCACTAAAGAGAACTTCATTAAACTTATTTTCTTGTAAATCTATCTTAGTCAAATTCTTTAATTGCCCAGTGGCTAAAGGTATTTTATTAAAATGATTATAGGATAAATCAAGGTAGTTAAGCTTATCAAGTTGATTCATTTCGGTCGGTAAAGAAGAAAGTTCATTAGACATTAAAATTAATCGTTCTAAGGACTGTAGCTGCCCTACTTCTTTGGGTAGAGTCGTTAATTTATTGTCAGCTAAAGACAATTCTTTTAGATTTTTGAGTTCTCCGATTGTGGATGGTAACCTAATGCCTTGATTATCTTCAATAGTTAATTCAATTAGGCTTTTTAACTGACCGAAAGAAGAAGGAAGGGTTGGAATTTTGTTACTACTTAGGTCAAGTTGTTGTAGATTCGATAGCTGACTGATTTCATTTGGAAACCCTTCAATTGCATTACTACTTAAATCTAATTTGGATAACTTAGAAAGTTGTCCGATTTCTTTAGGTAAAGCAGTTAACTTGTTATCATAAAGAGTTAATTCAAGTAATTTTTTTAATTGCCCTATTGTAGTAGGAATTTCTTTTAATGTATTACTGGTTAAATCAAGTGTCTCTAGATTGTTTAATTGCCCAATTTCATTAGGAAGTCCTTCTAATTTGTTAGAAGGTAATTCTAACCTTTTCAAATTAGAGAGTTGATTAATTTGCTGGGGTAAACTATCTATTTCGTTATCGCCTAATTTTAGATGTTTTACATGCTTTAAAAAAGAAAGGTCAGTTGGAATGGCACTAATCTCATTGTAGCTTAAATCAAGGTAGGTTAGGCTATCTAGAAGTGTGAGTTCTTTGGGAAATTTCTCTAATTTATTATCTTCAAAGTCAATAACTTTTAACCGCTTTAGCTGACCAATTTCTTGAGGAACATTATCAAAATTAAAGTAATTAGCGATTAATACTTCAAGTTGTGATAGTTTACTAATGCTAGGAGGTATAAGTATTGGTTTTCTCTCTTCATTATAGTCTCCATTGAGAATAATTATCTTTAAATTTGGAAATTCAGTTATTTTCTTTGGAAATACATCAAGTTCTATATTACTTAAATCAAGTGCTTCTACTTTATGATCTAACTCGTTTAAGCTATAAACGACACTAAAAAGCTCGCCTTTGGTATTGATTAAATATTCTTTTTGGTTTGCTCGCTTACCAATCGTAACCCTAGCCAAACCATATTCATTAAATTGCTCCGCTTTATCAAATTGGTATTTAATCAAAACCTCTCCATCCTTGTTCACATAACCAAATTGATCGTCTTTATAAGCTAAGGCATAAGTATCATCATAAAAATAAAAAGCATTAATCAATTGTTGATTTTTATGATTGATAGAGTCTGCTACCGCTAAAGCGGTCTGGGTTTTAAATTTTTCTGCTTCCGCTTCCGAAAAGAAATAATAGGCTCCTGCGGCTAAGATGACGGCTATCATAGCAATCCCCGTAGCAATCATGGAGTTCTTTTTAGCTTTTTGGGTTTGTTGTTCTGCATTACTACGAAGATTGGCTTCTCGTTTCGCTTGTGCTTTGGTACCAATTGAGATAAATACGGCTCAATAAAACTCATTTGCTTTTCTGAAAAAGGTTCTTGTGCATCTTCGCTAATGGCAGCTTGACTTTTTAGGAGGCGTTCCACTTCCATTCTAGCGATTTCATCATCGCTTCGCTTATTATTGATTTGTTGTGCTAGTGCATCGTGTGTAACCTCATAATAAAGTCCATTTTCTTCCCTTTTTTTGATGATTCGAGTATTCGTAAAAGCCTTTAATAATTCAGGGGTTAAAGCCGTTTTTATTGGAGAATCTTTCAATAATTGCTTTTCTCGTAAGGCCAACATGGTTTCAAAAACAGGCTGCTTTGTACCATCTAATGTCGCAAAGGGAGAGAGAAAAGACCATATTATATCTTCAGTTAACATGGGAAACGTAGGATACAGGAAATCTTTAATTTCTTGAACTTGTGTATTCAAAAAGTCTCGCAAGACATTGTCGATATTTTCCACTTTGGCAAGTGTGTCCATCGTGAAATGTGCGGTGGCGGTTCGGGTCTTATCTTGAGTGGTATCCAAGTAAAGTTTATCCATCAACACCTGTAAGTAAGGCAGCTTGATGGTTCGTTTTTTTAATGCATTCCCCGCCTTATCTTTTCCTCTTAGAATATTAAACACCTTTTCTGAAAAAGTATGCAAGTCCTTTTTAGAGAGTTCAATATTGGTATGTTCACCCGTCACACCCGCTATAACGTCGGTTACTTTTTTCAAATTCATCGGGTCAACCCGTAGCTTCTTCCGAAGGAGTTGAGGCACTTCTTTTTCAAATTCATAGAGGTAACCGAGGTATTCCTCTCGCATACTAATAATGATTTTGAGGGGCTGATCGATTTGTAATAACCGTTTGATGACCTGAATAAACGCTTGTTGTTCTTCTTTTGAACCCAATACATACAATTCCTCAAATTGGTCAAAAATCAAATAAATAGGACGAAAATCGTGTGTATAAATCGCTTCTATTTTTTCTTCTAAATTATCTAACGTATAATTATCCGCTTGTTTAGGATTAAATATAAATTCATTTTCTGTCCATTGACAAAGCATACTATCCAAACTCGCAATCAAGTTATTTCCTCTCCGCACGGATAAAGCGAGCCAGTCATATGGTTGAAATTCATTGGCTAAACCACACTGTATTAAACTTGTCTTACCAGCCCCCGAAGGCCCGTATAAGAGTAAAATACTCGACTCAAAAACCATTTTATATAAAGCGGCTATCTCTTCATCTCTACCGTAAAAGATATTTTTATCGTTTCTATTGTAAGAATCTAAAAACTTAAATGGATATATTTTTCTCATGATAATTTAAAATTTAACTCAGACCTCTAGAAATAGTCATTTGAAATCTACCTATCAGCAGACAGGTTTGGAATTTGGAATTTGGAATTTGAAAATTGGAATTTACCGAATATTGCTTAAAAGCAATATTCGGTTAAAAATTAGGGATGTCCTCGAAGTCCTCTTCTTCTTCTGAATCTAAGGCTTCTTCTGTATCAAATAAGGTATTGTATGCAGCGAGGAATTGCTGAATGGCAATGTCAATCTTTAGAGACAATTGCTCATCATCTGCTACAATATCTTGCTGTCGATCGTGTTCTTTTTGTTCCATGATACCTAGGTAAGTCAACTCTTTATAGGACTCCCCTTCGCTGAAAAAATATTTGAGCGTATTATCATCAATTCGATGGTCAAAGAAGTAGATTTTGGGATGTTCCTCATTTGCTAAGGCATTGAAATCCAATATAAAGGGAAATAGGTTGACATTCGTTCTGCCCTTCCATAAGAAGATGGCATAAGTGTCAGAAGGATCTTTGGAGTATCGAATTAGGCGACCATGTTGTGAAGTATCGTCATCTTGTTGTCTTTTAGATTTTCGACCCAAAATATTAAAATCTTTAATATAGTGTGCGGGTTTATCTCGAAAACGTTGGTATTCAATTTTTTTGATCGACATCAATTGGAAACCCGCCAAAAAGCGAAACTGAACTAAAATATCCGCCAATTGCTTTTCCGCACCAAAACAATGTTTTAAACTCGGTTGTGCTTTGTGTTCTAAGATTTGATGTAATTTTTCGCAAACCTCATAAATCGAATGATTTTTATCACTCCATACGGAGTCGATTAAAGTTGGAAAAGGACATTCCAAGTCATTGTCAACATAAATGGCGATCAAATTTTTGAATACAGATAGGTGCGTTTCCAAGCGAACACCAAGTGTGGGCGTAAAATAGTTTTTAATAGACTGAATTCCTTCAAAATCCATTTGCTCTTTCAACTTGATTTCCCATAATCTAGCGATTAAAGTATAATTGACCAATTGAAGGGTCAAACGATAGGTTTGTAAACAATGTTCGAGGTATTGTTTGACCTTTTCGGGAGAATTCGGTCTTCTACCAATCCAAAATAATCGACGCAATTCCCAGCCTATCACCCACGGAAATTGTTGCTCAATTTTTTGTTGTGCTTTGTTCCGATACAATTTTACCGTTTCCCAATGATTACGCTCGTCTGAGGGAATATTTTGTACAAATTTTTTGATTGCTTTTCGTTTAGTTTGAAGGGCTTCTATCAATCGACGAGTTAGAATTTTATCAAAAGCTTTATCCTCGTGTGTCTCGGCATTGGGTAGCGTCCAGCCTTCATTTTTGGTAAACAACTCCCAAATAACAGGTTCTTCTTTCTCCGTTTCTACTTCAAAGGTAAACCCTCGATGGTCTTTAATTTCATCAATATTAAAATTGGTTTGCACATAAGCCGAAGCATTTTTATAAGCTTCGCCCAATGTTGGAGGGGCTTGTTCAAACGGATCGGTCATATCCGCATTGGATAAACTCCGATACAAGTGCCGAGCAAATCGAATGGCTTTATTATCCGAAATTGGATAGTTTGTACCAATAATAGAAGGCACACCTTGTCGTTTCAGTTCCTCAACCTGTGGTGCAGTAGAACAACCATTCAAAAAGACCAATTGCAATTGCCCTTCTTGTGCTTCTCGTCCCAACAATTGAGCTAAACCATCGGCATGACCTGTTTCATTATCTGTAAATTGGTTATTGAGTTGTAACCCTTCTCCACCTGCATGACCCGCAAAGTGAAAAATGGCAATCCGCCCTTTATACCGATTAAACAAGCGAAAAATATCATCAATCCCCACAGAAGATCGGGTAATTACTTCAAGTCGATTGGTATCATCGTAGTGTTCAAGGGCTTCTTCAATGTACCGTCTTTCTTGTTCTATATTGTGTAAATAATTGTCTAAATCATTAGAAAAGACAATCAATGCTACTGGATGTCTTGCTGTCATTTTAGGTGCAAATTATTATTTTTTCAAATATAGGGATTTTAATTTGTTGTTGGTAAAAATGGTAATGAACCACTGTTTGTTTTATTAGTCGTAAAAGATAGGGGAAAGGTAAACAAAACCTAATACGTCACCCCGAACTCGATTCGGGGTCTCCCAAGTTACCTACGTCATTCCGAGCTTGACTCGGAATCTCCCAAGCTGCAAAGGCAGAAAGGTAAGCCTTTTGAGATTTAGTAAGGCATACCATTGCGTCCTCACGGCTTGGTAGGTGCTGAATCGAGTTCAGCATGACGTGTTTTGTGTTGAGTTTTTTGTATTTTGGGGAGGTAACAATTTATGTTCTTACGGCTTGGGAGGTGCTGAATCAAGTTCAGCATGACGTGAGAGCGTATCATTTCAAAAAACTAACCATGTTTAGAACCATACAGACCAAACAACCCTACGGCTACATTTACATCCTAACCAACAGAGGTAAAACTGTCCTCTACATCGGCGTAACCAGTAACCTCCTACAACGCATAGCAGAACACAAAAACCGAAAATATCCCAAAAGCTTCACTGCAAAATACAACTGCGATAGGCTTATCTACTATGAAGGCTATAATCTCATACAAGATGCCATAGCCAGAGAAAAGCAACTCAAAAACTGGCGAAGGTCTTGGAAAGAGGACTTAATCAACAAACACAACCCAACCTGGCGGGATTTGTATGAGGATTTATTGAAGGGAATTATGTTGGAATAAAACCTAACCAAACACGTCACCCCGAACTTGATTCGGGGTCTCCCAAGCCCCCTTTACGTCATTCCGAGCTTGACTCGGAATCTCCCAAGCTGCAAAGGTGGAAAGGTAAGCCTTTGGGAATGCGGTAAGGGATACCACCTCGTCCTAACAGCTTGGGAGGTACTGAATCAAGTTCAGTACGACGTGACTAGTTCTTAATCACCTCTTTCACAAAGCAAGAAAACAACAATACCTACACAAACACCTGAAAAGCCCCCTATGCCTCAGCGATGCCATATAGCAGTCAGAAGAGGACAGGCGAGTATGGAAGGTCATAAGGTGTACCTATTCTGTACGTTGTTCTCCAAAATCAATCTCACAATTAGGTAGCCAAAACTTGATTTTTTGTTGTTCGACTTCACTTAATTTATTATTACTCAAAATGAAATATTTTAAATTAGTTAATTGTTTGATTTCAGGAGGTAGTTCACTCAATTGACTCCAATTCA
>CAYLSF010000342.1:0-6976 GCA_964385675.1 uncultured Saprospiraceae bacterium | reverse complement strand
TTGAAAGGAAAATGAATATAAATAGAAGTTCCTTCCATACTACTTTCAATAATAAACTCTCCCTTTAAAAACTCCACTCTTTTTTTCATATTTGATAATCCACTACCTTGATAAACGGCTGTGGTATCAAAACCGATTCCGTTATCTTCTATAATAATAGACAGAGCATCCTTTTCTCCATTTAACTGGATAAGAACCTCTGTAGCTTGAGCGTGTTTAACTGCATTGTGCAAGGCTTCTTGAATAATGCGATAGAGTTGTAGATTAATGGATTTCCATAAATTAGGAACATTGTAATATTGCAAATCAATGGTTAGTGAATTGGGAGTTTGATGTAGGTTGACTAAATCTTTTAGTGCAGCAACTAAGCCAAATTGTGCTAAGGTAGAAGGTTGTAAATGGTGTGATATATTCCGCACTTCTTGAGCGGCTTTGTCTAGTAAAGGCTGAACCTCTTTTGGATTTTGAGTTTGCTCTAACCGTAATTTAATAGTGGAAAGTAATCCGCCTAAACTATCGTGCAAATCTTGTGCAATGCGTTGACGTTCTGCTTCTTGTCCTTCTAGCATAGATTGTACGGCTGTAAGTTGTACTTGTCGTTCGAGGGTTTGTATTTGTTGTTGATTCAAGGCTTTATTTTGCTCCGAAATAATCTGGTCTTGTTCTGTTTTTTTTCGATAAAACCACAAGACAAACCCTAATAAAGTTGCTAATATCACAGCTCCTAATCCAATAAACCACAAAAATATATTTTGTTGTTGATTTTTAGCTGCTATATAAATATTCTCCGTTTCTAAAGCTTCGATTTCGGCTTGTTTTTTTTCTGCCTCATATTCTAGCGTTAAATCATGCAATGCTTTTTGCCGTCCTTTTGCTAATATACTATCGTTGAGTGCGGCGTATTTTTGAGCATATTCTAAGGCCTTGGGATAATTTTGAGTGGCTTTATAACTCTGCATTAGGTAATCATAACTCACTCTTCGATTAGTGGAATAGGAAATAGGACGCTCCGTCTGAATGGTTTGGTGTAAATAATCAATCGCTGCTGAATATTGCCCTAAGTGATAATGACAAATACCCGTTTTCAATAAGCCTAAAGTGATGAAGATGTTATTGTTAATTGCTTGGCTGAGGGCTAAGATTTTTTGGGCTTTTACTAAGCCTTTTTGATACAAGTGGTCTTTTCTATAATTATCAAATTCATGAATTAAAAAGGCAATTTCTAGTATGGTATCTTTTATCGCAACGTTAAGATTTCTACTTTCTTTTAATAGTTGTTGGGCTAAGCTAGGTTGTCCATTTTTTGCATACAAAAACCCTAATCGAGCTTTATCATGCATGAGCATGATAGAATCCTTTCTGTTTTCATAAAATTGAATCGCTTTTTTATAAAGTTCTATCGCTTCATTTGGTGAATTTAAAAACTCATAGAAAGTAGCTAGATGATCCGTTGCTGCATATACTTTTATACTATCGCCCGTAGCTTCCAAAGCTTTTACAGCTAAAATCGCCAAGCCAATATGCTTTGAGTTAAAACCATCTCGCCACTCCAATTGCTTACTTAATAGATATGCTGTCGTTCCAATTTGAAGGGAATCTTTAGCTTTCAAGCCTTGCTGATGCCAAATCTCTAAGGAATCATAAGGATAATTTTGAAATATATTCAATTGCACTTGACCTTGTAATAAAAAGGCAAGTGATAAAAAAAATGATATGGTTAAAACTCTTATCAAATTAAAAATACTATTCCACAGCGTTTAGGCTTTGTCCAAACGCTGTGGAGTTAAAAGCAATAAACTACTTTACAACCCGAACTACCCGTTCTTCTCCGTCTAAATCCAGTTTTATAAAGTAAACACCACTCGATAAATCTTTCATCTCCAACTCAAAATACGATTGATTTTTCAATTGAACAGCCTTTAGAACTTGTCCTTTCGTATTCATTAATTGAATAGCAATATCTTGATAATTCTGTTTTAATTGTATCTGCACCTTATCTACTACCGGATTTGGAAAAACAGCAATTAACTCCTCAGTAGATACTAAAGATACAGATTCAATAGAAGAATATGTAAAAGTTCCATCTAAGTCAACTTGTTTTAAGCGATAATACGAGCGTCCTTTTAAAGGTGACTCATCTATAAATTGATACTGTTGATGATTGGAGGTGGTTCCATGTCCTTCAATTGTACCAATTTTTGACCATGCTTCACCATCTACAGAACGCTCTATTTCAAAACGGTGATTATTGATTTCAGAAGCGGTTATCCATTGTAATTGAACTTGTTGATTAGGTGTTACACTAGCTGAAAAAGACATCAATTCTACAGGAAGTGCCGTAACCGCTTGATTATGAATTCGCAACCAAAAACGACGATAAAGTCGCTCGTCTGACCACTCATGATAATCCACATCATTCCAAAGCTGTGTCAACCCACCTCGAATTTTCATCCAAACCAAATCATTTTGAGTGTCTTGCCAATAGACTTCGCCTGTAGTTGAATTAATCACTTCATCTCGACTATTGACTGCTGTATAAACGTGCTTGTAGGTATCATACGTCGGATATTCCGTTAATTCGCCATTTAAAATATTATTATGAGGCGTGGTAAATACTTGTGAAATCGGATGATTGCCTGAATATTCAATGGCGATAACTTGAAAATCGCTGGTATAAAGCATGTTTTCAATCGTAACCGCCACGTCTGTTATTACACCACTTGTCGGAAATTGTAACTCATAATAGCCTGAAGGATGTGTCGCAAAATGCCGCATATGAGATAGTAACCAATCTATATTTGCAGCTTGTATATTCCAATTATCAATAATACTAAAATCTATCGTATTCAATCTATCTACGTCTATTTCCATCAGGTCTTGCCACTCAATATTCGATTGATTAATGATAAAATGATTGAATCCATAAAAAGGACCTGGAACAAGTACACCTCCTGTTACAGCTGTACTCGGATTAATGGTTTGTGTTGTCAAACCATCGGTAAAAAAGGGTTGATCATACACTAAATAGTTATTGCCGGGTGTACCCGACCAAGTTCCACTCGTATCCCACAACGCACCAGCAAATACAAAATGGTCATAACCTGATTCCATTTTCACACCAGGATGTGCATTGATAATAATGTTATTATAGTTCCGAATTTGCCCTTTTTCTACTGGTCGCAAGTAATAATCATTCGTTGCAAAACTCCCACTTGTCTGATCATCAATAGCATCAAATTCCATAATAATATTATTCCGCATACTAAACTCACTATGATATGTTGCAAATCCCGAATAGTAAGAAACCGCATAAACAGGGCGCGTCACACCATTCATATTATAATTCAGACTATTACCAACGACCAAACTCCGCTCAATCGCCCCATCAGCACCTGAACCCGCAAAATATCGATCTACATTATCCGCCACAACTGCTTCTACATTATCCACCGCCGCTGACCGATCCCAAATTCCTGAGTCTGCATTTTTCCAAGCATGAAAGCCTTTTAGGGTAAATCGTAATACAGTAGAATAAGGCCATTCTGGAACCTGACCATCAGTAGTCGAAATATATTGTAAACCGCCTACATTACCTGCCTCATCTGTTTCTGGCGTATCTAAATGAATGCCATGTGAACGATTGGAATGTGCTACATTATTTTCAAATGTACTAAACGCAATATGTTGTGGACGAATATCTACATATCGACTTTGTCCAAAAGGATTAGTTGGAAAGGCTAGCCAATAGCCTCTACCATAACAGTCTGCGGCTGTATTATTGGTAATTATATTATCTGGATTGCTAATCCAAAATCCTGACGAAGTATTTCCATCTCCATTTTCATGTGCTTTCAACGGAGTCGTTGGTATTCTAACTTTGATGACTAAATTACTATCTACTGTATTTCTTCGTTCTGCACCATCTTCAAAAAATACACCATGCCCTCGTACATCATATACAATATTCTTTTTGACCAATACACCATTTGTACCATGAATTACAATACCCCGATGAGCAGATTGATTAATCACAGAGTTTTGAAAATATTGTCCCGTGGCATCTGAAAGGGTTTGACAATTTCCATTTTCATCCGCACAATCCTCATAACTCATCATGTGCCAATGAAATGGATAGCGTCCCAAGTTTCCATTTTGCCCACCCCTGCGAATTTCAACGCTATTGATGTGAGCTACGCCTTGCATCATTCCCATTCGCATCACCATAATGTGGCAACCAAATCCATGAGTCTGCCAATTCGTATCATCAGGTGCTTGTATCACAATATTTCGAGTTAAATTTCCAATGGGTGCTCTTTCATCCAATATTGTTGGTGTAGGTGTCTCTGTGGGTGTGACTAAGTTTGTAGAAGATAGACTAATTCCTGACGTGGTCGCATATTGTAATAATCCCCAACGAAATCCATTCATACCTTCATCTACCGTAATTTGATTTCCTGAAATATTCGTGATTTGTACCGCTTGTGTATGTGATTGAGTGGCATCGGCAGGCATATAATCTGTTGGGCCTATCACTATTTCATCATTGACTGCCCAATTTGTATTATCAGCTACTGTTAAATTAGTTGTGCCTTGTGTGGCATGTGCATTTAATTTTGTAAAAGGAGTAGTTGGAGGATTTCCATGCAATTCTAATGTACCTCCCATAACCACAATTCCCCTTGTACCCATTCCCATGATACTTTGCGTTCTATCTAAGGCAGTGAGGGTAATGTTTGCTTGATGTGTAAAAGGAGTTACCTCACTGCCTATTTGTAATGTTCCGCCCATTCCAACCATGATCCAATCTGACGTTAAATTTAAATTTTGCTGGTCAAACTCTAATGTGCCGTTAATGGTCAGTCCACTCAAATTGGGAGAATCTTCATCTAATAAGATATGAACACCTGTTGGAATGGTTACAGATTCGCCTTCTACAGGCTTGGTAGCTCCAAATGATGTCCAAGTCGCCGCATCCGACCAATTGAGTTGAGCGAAACAATTAGACATCATAAAAAATGCGATTACAATACTGTTGAGTTTTAATGTGAATTGTCTTTTAAAAAGCGTGTGTGTAGTTGTCATAAGTTTCAATTCTTGTCTTTAGGGAATCGGAAATTAATAATGTACTTACTGTAACGTAGGAATTTTTAGCTCATAAATTCTTGAAAAAATTAGTGCATAGCCTAGCTACGGACTCATTTTTTCGAGGATTTAGGGGCAAAAAGGACAAGTTAGAGTGGGTATATTATAATTTTCCGATTCCCTCGTGTGAAAATGCGGTACAAAATTCTGATATAAAAGGCTTTATATCCACAGGGAAAACCCTATTTTTGAAATTGAGGGTTTACCCTTAGTTTTTTGGAAGTATATCTAATGAAAGAGCATTTAGAGTTAGTTATATACTACTATTTACCTTATTTATTTTGGGTTTTGGAACGAGTAACCGAAATCCGAAATCATAAATCCGAAATAAATCAATGATTCAAATCCTTATTGCTGATGATCACACAATGTTTGCAGATGGTATTGCATCTATTGTAAAAGCTGAATCAGATATGGAAGTGATTGGTCAAACTCCAACAGGGAAAGGGGTTTTTACTTTTTTAGAACAGCATCAAGTTGATTTGATTTTATTGGATATGAACCTCTTAGATATGACTGGAATTGAGGTCAGTCAAACACTAACTGTAAACTACCCTAACCTCAAAATTCTAGTTATTTCCATGTTTAATCAAGAAAGCTATATTACAGAGATTTTAAAATATGGTGTATCAGGGTATATTCTTAAAAATACCGATAAAACAGAATTACTTAGAGCAATTAGGACAGTGGCAAAAGGCGGAACTTATTTTAGTGATGCTGTTACATCCACTATTATGCAAAGTCTTGTCAATCAAAATAAAACTCAAGCCTCTAAAAAAGAAATACCTAAATTAACAAGGCGAGAAAAAGAGGTTTTAAATTTAATCGCAAAGGAATATACCACTCAAGAAATTGCGAATCAACTCTTTATTAATATCAAAACGGTAGAATCACATCGAAGAAGTTTGCTAACAAAATTTGAAGTTAGAAATGCGGTAGGGTTAATTCGTGTAGCAATGAAACATCAACTTATTGATTTGTAGGTCTTAAAATTTCACATCCTATTTAGCCAATGTAAATTGAATAGTCGTACCTTTTCCTAGTTTAGAGTGAATTGAAATTGAACCTTTATGGTGTTCGACAATTTGTTTGCAGATAGCTAAACCTATACCTGCCCCTTCGTACACCGCTTTATTATGGAGTTTTGTAAATGGTAGAAATACTTTTTCAAAATACAGTTCATCAATTCCAATTCCATTATCTATGATTGAAAATTGATGTACTTCTTTTAGGTTTTTATACTGAATAGAAATGATTGGTGGTTGTTTCTCATTAAATTTAATAGCATTATCCAATAAATTATGAAATAAAATAATCAGTTGACTTTCTACTCCTCGTAAAATGGGTAATTGTTTATAACTAATTTGTGCGTTAAAGTTTTCTCTTTTCTGACCCAATTTGATTTTAACTTTTTCTAAAATTTCATTGATATCAATTTCATCTGAAATGATAGTCGAAGTATTAGATATTTCCACAAATTCCATAATAGACCCTACTAGCCGATTGAGTTGTAAGGTACTAGATTGAATATGTTCTATATATTCATTTTCAACACTATCTGCTGCTTTTCTGACTTTACGACTTAGTAATTGTGTAAAGCCCATAATACTCCGAATTGGTTCTTTTAAATCATGTGAAGTAATGTAAGCAAATCGCTCAAATTGCTGATTCTTATTTTCTACTATATCTAATAATCGTTCTCTTTCGGTTAACTGCCTTTTATTTTCGCTAAGTACTGTAAGCGTAATCGCAACAATCGTGAAAGCACTCATAATAAAATATAAATGAATTTCAAATTGATGTGGGTTCGCCCGTATAGAGCCATAATTATATA
>CAYLSF010000341.1:0-6987 GCA_964385675.1 uncultured Saprospiraceae bacterium | reverse complement strand
ATACCTTCAATATAAATACCGGGCTCTACGGTGAAAAACATATTTTCTTGTAGTTCATAATGAAAGCCTTCAGCTAAAAAAGGGCCTTCATGTCCCGTTACGCCAATACTGTGTCCTGTGCGGTGCATGATGTTGTTACCATAGCCTTGTTGGGTAAAGTGTGCCTTGACTTTTACATCAACTTCGTGCATATCCATACCTGGCTTACATAATTCAAACGCTAATTGTCGGGCTTCCATCATGACTTGATAGGGGCGTTCTGCGGTTTTGGGGACTTTTCCTAAAAAGAAGGTGCGTTCTACCTCTGTGCCGTAGCCGTTTAAAATACTATTGATAATTGCAACATGCGGGCCGCCGTGCTGCATATCCATGTCCATCAGATTGGTAAAATTATGTGGGTCATCCGATACATTTGGCGACTGCACGACTACACCGACTTTGGTTGCCAATACATTTGCCGCAGGATTATCGGCAAATAGCTGTAACATGATTAATTTGGAAATTTTGGAATTGCTATCAATGGCAGACATCCCTGGTTTAGCTATTTTTAATAGCTTATTCATCGCCTTTGTCACCACATTAGACGCATAGACAATGCGGTTGGCCTCATAGTCCGATTTGATATATCGAGCCTCCTCTATCATTTCGGAAGCATACTTACGGTCTTCAATTTGTTGGACTACAAATTGTGGAGCAGTCGCTTCTACACCAATTTTTGAAAATTGAGCGGTTTCTTGCTTAAAAATGGTATCCCAACTTTTTGACTTTGGATAGGGAAATTCTTCATACGGGATCAATTCCACATCTCCTATGGCACGACGTTTTACATGTAGTACTTCCAGTTTGGGTACAATAAACCGAAGCGTACCGTCTATGGATAACACCAATATAAAAGGACGTTCATGGACATAATTAGCAAAGTTGGTTAACCAAAATACATTATCAGGATCGGTCATTATAAAACCATTTAATCCTGCTGCCTTCATTTTGGTAATGACCTTTTGCCTTCTGTTGTGCATTTCTTGCACGGTAGGGAGATCATAGGTTGGTTGAAAATTCATATTCTTTTTTTTACGGTAGACGGTGAACGGTGAACGGTTTTCGTAATAATGTAAAAATATAAAAGTACATGCTAATAGCTACTAGGAGTTTCATTTGTCCACAATCTTCACTTTGGTTTATCCATTACACCAATCGCATCTTCATATAGCGAACCAAAATATAACTTATCTCCTACAGGAAGAACATTGGTAATTTCAGCATAGCTACCATTTGGGTCTTGTAAGTTATGAATCACCTCTCCCTCTTCATTCACCGCAATAGCAAAACTATAATGAACAGGAGCAGGCAGCAAAGAAGGCGGAAGGCGAACGACAACTTTACGCATAAATGGTTGAGATAACAAGTCATCGACATCTTGCTGACGAGGACTTGCAAACACTATCCAAAATAAACCATCACCATAAATAATACCATCAGGAACGCCAGGTAGGTTTTCCATAAAAATTTCAGACTGCCCTTTCTTTTCGCCTTTTAGCCATAATTTTTTAATACGATATTTGGCGCTTTCATTGACCAATACATAGGACTCATCAGGACTTAGGGCAACGCCATTGGCAAAATATAACTTATCCAAAGCGATGGTGGTGGATTTATCCGCAGGGTTATAAGCCATCAACATACCATTAGGCTGGTGTTCCATAAAATCCAAAATAAAATCCTCTATACCAAATCGAGTAGAAGCTTCTGAAAAATAGACGGTACCGTCAGCAGCAACATCTAAATCATCCGCAAATTTGAATTTTTGTCCATTATAAGAATCCGTTAATGTAGTGATTTCTCCATCCATAGAGACTTTTAATAAACCTTTGGAGCAATCCGCTACATATAAATAGCCCGTAGAGTCAAATCGTAAACCCAAAGGTCGCCCACCTGTATTGGCAATTTCAGTCCCCTCATCATCATTCATTCCATCAAAACGCATAATGCGGCCATCTTCATACCCCGTGTAAATTCTACCTAATGAGTCCAATGCAATATCTTCAGGTTTGACACATTGACCATCAAAAAGGTGCTGAATAGCGGTGAGTTTAGTATTGCTTTTAAAATCGCCTTCTTCAAAACTTGGAGCTTTGGGTGGCGTCCAAGTACCTGGGTTAATCGGTACGGGATAGAATAGTAAGTAACCGAATGCCAATAACAAAATGACTAATAGGATATAACGCTTTTTCATAATTGTGGCTTTATTAGATGAAAAATCATGTTAATCCAAAACTAATATAAAATTGTGGGAATCGTTTTATTTTTTTGCATCAAAAAACCATCGATAATAGTGAATATGTAGTTGAACAAATGCCATAATCCTAAGTTTTATTGATAAAACTCAATAATAATATGGTTCAACAAACATCTACTATTTCTACTAATCATTTATCACCACGACTTTCAAAAAAGGATTTCAACCTCCAAAGAATGGAGCATATTTTTGAAAGAGAAAGTGGAAAAGTAGATGTGCCGCACCGTCATGACTATTATACGACCATTTTTGTGGACACTGCGGATGGCTTTCATAATATTGATTATAAAAGTTATGCCTTTGGCGAGCGAGAAGTTCATTTTGTAAGCCCGGGACAGGTACATCAAGTTATGCATCACAATTGCCCTAAAGGATGGGTCATTACCTTTTCTAAAGATTTTTTGATTAAAAATAACATACCCGAAAGCTTTATTTCTAATATTAATCTTTTTCAACTTTTCGGAGATACACCGCCTTTAAAAATTGACCAAGATATGTTCAATCGGTTAAAGATTATCATCAAGGAAATTGAGGCGTGTTTGCCATTAGAGCTAAATTACAATTATCGGGCGTTAGGAGCATTGCTTCAAGTATTTTTAATTTATTGTAACAATAGTAAAGACTTAAATTCATCACAACTAGACGAAGAAAGTGCTAGCGTTTGTATTTTGAGAAACTTCAAACAACTTATCAATCAACATTATACAACATGGCATAAGGTTAAAGATTATGCCAAGGAAATGTTGATTTCACCCAAACATTTGAGTCAGACGGTAAAAAACCTTACAGGAATCGTTGCCAAAGACCATATTCAAAATAGAATATTGCTTGAAGCCAAACGATACTTACTACATACAGAACTTTCCGTAAAAGAAATTGCCTATCAAATTGGATTTGAAGAACCCTTACATTTTAGTGCATTTTTCAAGAAAAAAGAGGGTATTGCTCCATCCAAATTCAGAACGACTCCAAATAAATAATTCGACTTCCGACATTTTTATATATCCTGCTGTATTTTTTACATCGCTCCTACTATGATTTCAGTGCATCTTTGCAGCGTAATCATTAAACAAAGTAATTTAATAACGAATAAAAAATAATTAAACAATGTTCAATACAGCAACCAAAAGTCAATGGAATATTGACCCGACACACTCTGAGATTCACTTCAAAGTAAAGCACATGATGGTATCTACAGTTACTGGTGCATTCAATTCTTTTGAAGGTAGTGCCATTTCGGAATCCGATGATTTTACAAATGCAAAAATTAGCTTTTCTGCGGATATAGATAGCATTGATACTCGCAATGCACAAAGAGATACGCACTTAAAATCAGATGATTTTTTCAATGCTGCGGAATACCCAAAGTTAACATTTGAGTCGAGTGCTTTTACGAAAACGAGTAGCGGAGATTATAAACTGACGGGTATGCTTACTATTAGAGGCCATTCAAAAGAGGTGACACTTGATGTGGACTATAATGGAACAGTAGTCGATCCGTATGGTCAAACCAAAGCAGGTTTTGAAATCACAGGAAAAATTAGTCGTAAAGAGTTTGGATTAAAATGGAGTGCGGTTACAGAAGCGGGTAGCATTGTAGTAAGCGATCAAGTCCGTTTAGCTTTAAATGTTCAGTTAGTGAAGCAATAGTTTTTAATAAAGCGATTTCAAAATTGCTCGTACGCTTTAGGTTTACTAGACTTCTTTTGGAGTTTAGTAAACCTTTACTTTTTTAAAGTATGTTTAAAGTTAGCACTAATAGAGATTCTGACATTTTTACATGCCTTACCGTAGTTTTTACATCTTAATACGGATAGAAATCATTCATATTTGTATTGTATTCTTAATAATCAATTTACCGCAATGAAGACCATTTTACATCAAGCAGAAACAAGAGGACATGCCAATTTGGGCTGGTTAAATTCATATCATACTTTTAGTTTTTCTCAATACTACAACCCTGAAAGGATACACTTCGGTGCACTTCGGGTATTGAATGATGATATCGTAGCAGGCAGCAGAGGTTTTGACACACATCCACATACAAATATGGAAATTATCTCTATCCCCTTACAGGGAGATTTAAAACATACGGACAGTATGGGTAATATTGCGATAATCAAAGAAGGAGAAATTCAAGTGATGAGTGCAGGCACAGGTGTTTATCATACAGAATATAATAATAAAGAAAACGAAGAAGCACATTTTCTTCAAATCTGGATTTTTCCAAATAAACGAGATGTAACACCTCGCTACGATCAACAGGTTTTACCACATTCTACAAAAAATAAGTTTCAACAAATCTTATCTCCTAATCCTGATGATGAAGGTATCTGGATTTATCAGAATGCATGGTTTAATATTGGTGAATTTGAAGCAGGGCAAGACGTAACTTATGCTATTAAAAATAGGAAAAATGGAGTTTATGCCTTTATCATTGAAGGTGAGGTAACAATAGGAGAACAACATTTAGGGGAAAGAGATGGCTTAGGTATTTGGGATACAACATCAATCGAAATGACAATATCTAAAGATGCTAAAATTTTGTTGATGGATATTCCAATGGAGGTTAATTAGAACTAGAGGTTATAGTGTTTTTTAATTTAACAACAAAATATTATAAATCAGAAACATGAAAAACAGCACCGTAAAAAAGCCAACGACTACAACAGATATACATCCTTTATTACTCAAACGATGGAGTCCTTTATCCTTTTCAGAACAAATGATTTCGGCAACTCAATTAGAAGAATTATTTGAAGCAGCGAGTTGGTCAGCAAGTGCTTTTAATGAGCAACCTTGGGAATATATTTACGCTACTCGTGGTACAGAAGGTTTTGAAAAATTATGGTCGTGTTTATTGAGTGGTAATCAACCGTGGACAAAGGCAGCAAGTGTACTTTTTGTAGCACTACAAAGAAATACATTTGCTAAAAATGGCAAGCCTAACCCTACGGCTGGACACGATTTAGGGATGGCAAATGCTCAACTTTTATTGCAAGCGGCACATAGAGATATTTATGGACACTTAATGGGTGGATTTGATAAGGCAAAAACTCTTGAATTATTAGGGTTATCCGATGATGTTTCACCTGTTTGCATGGGGGCTTTAGGCTATTTAGGAGAAGCGGATAATTTAGATAGTCTAGGTGGTAATTACAAAGCTAGAGAACTGAATGGACGTAATCGTAAACCTGTAACTGCATTTACTAAAAAGATATGAAAACAACAGAAATACTCGTCTTAGGCAAACACGCTGACATTCTAAAAACCATCCTAAGACTAATCAATAAACGAGAAAACTGGAATGGAGAAGGGGCGGCAACAGAACAAGAAGTTATAGAAAAATGCCAAAGCAAAGATTACGATCTATTATTATTAGATGTAGGCATTTCTTCCGCTGGAGAGCAAATGCTTCGAGAGCAGTTAAATACAACCTGTCCTAATTTAACCATCATTCAGCATTTTGGAGGCGGTAGTGGCTTACTGTTTAATGAAATTCAAGCTGTAATTGATGGTCATATCACTGTGGATTTTAAGGTCAAGGCGAACGTAAATGGATAAGATAAAATAACCTTTATCGAACAAGGAATGTAGAAGTCCGTTTATCTTCACTTCTTGTTCGATATTTAGGTGAATAGTTTTTTATTTAAAACTTTAAAATAAATAACCATTTTCAGGCTTCAATTTTTTAGGTAAATCGGTTTCTCCTAGTAGTTCCTTCAAGTTTCGTTCAATCGTATTACAAATAGAAGTTAAGGCTACATCTGTAATCTGATTTTCAAAAGGGGCTTCGTTAGCCGCTCCTGTTCTTTCCATAATGACAAAAACGCCAGCTATTACTATCGAAAGTGGTATAATCAACCATGATAAATGAACGATGGTGGCAGATGTAAAGAAACTCAATAATCCTAAAGGCAAAAGCAGTGCAAATAATACAACAAATAAACGGGTAAAAAAGTCATACTGACGAGGTAAAGGAGTATTTTTAATTCGCTCTGCACCACCTTGATAGTTCGTTAAAGCTAACAATTGTCCCTCCATCTGAAAACTATCAAAACCGCCTAACGTACCATCCGCCATTGCTTTATAGATTTGCTGCCCTATCATCAGATGAATCGCATTGGGTTTATGATCTTTTTGAAGAATCGTTTGATATTCCTTTTGATTGAAAAAGGGTTGAATTTCTTGCCAATTCTCCTGATTACGTAAATGCAAACGCATGGCGTGTACCCAAGCAATTTGTTTATACACTAAGGATTTTTTAAAGGCTTCACTTCTAGTTGGATTATAATTGGCTTGATGCGAATGACTATCTGTAAATGTAATAACTAATCGAGCAAATACTCGACTTGAATTGACAATACCGCCCCAAAGCGTTCTTGCTTCCCACCATCTGCCATAAGCGGAATTATTCCGAAAAGCCACAAAAATTGCTAACGCAGAACCTAATATACCAATTGGTGTAAAGTTTAAAGCAATTGCTTGCTCACCAGTGTAATAAAAAAGTAGCCAAACTATCAATGACCATAATGCCACAAAAGTCACTTGCCCTTTGATGTATGACCAAATTTTAAGCGGATGAAAATTCTTTTTGACTATCATCTTCTTGAGTTTTTTAAAATGTCTTTTTTAGAATTACTTAGCTTTCATTTTGTGCTCTATTGGATATTAATCTTTGTTTTATATCT
>CAYLSF010000340.1:0-6993 GCA_964385675.1 uncultured Saprospiraceae bacterium | reverse complement strand
TAAATGAAGATTGCTCGTCAATTGATTTAGATCAACTGTTTCTAATTCAACCTGTTCACCTTTTGAGAGCGTAGTGTATTTGGCAAAATCTTCAATTAAGGTGTACAATTGAGTTGTACTTTTTTTAATGGTATCAAAATAGGGTAGGAGTGTTTGTTTTAAATCATCAGGTAGCTTTCTACGAATTAAACCTGCATAACTACCAATATTCCGTATTGGTTCTTTGATGTCATGTGAGGCGATGTAGTTGAAGGTACGAAGTTCGTAGTTGGCTTGTTCTAAACCCTTGTTGGCAGCTTGAAGTTCTGCGGTACGCTCATTAACCGTAATTTCTAATTGTTCATTAAGCGCCTTTCGTTGTTGATTGCTTCTGTAGATAAAATAACTCCAACCACCCAAAAATAAGAGTAAAGCTAAGACACCAAAAGTCATAATCGTCCTACTTTGTACT
Source organism: uncultured Saprospiraceae bacterium (assembly GCA_964385675.1). Taxonomy (GTDB): domain Bacteria; phylum Bacteroidota; class Bacteroidia; order Chitinophagales; family Saprospiraceae; genus CAYLSF01. The sequence continues at coordinate 6,542 of CAYLSF010000340.1, read as the reverse complement.
TTTTGGTCAGCAATGGTATTCTTAGCTTTTAGAAGTTCATTCTCCTTTTCCTTTTGTGCTACTTCATATTGTATTTCCAATTGTTGTATGGTGGATTCTTTTTCGAGACTATATATACTGTCTTTTAAAGTATTAAAGGTTATTTCACTTTCTAAGGCTGATTCAAATTGTCTGAGTTGTTGATAGGCTTTTCTAAGATGACCATAGCAAGTCATTTGTAATCGAATATTACCATTATTTAAAGCGGCTAGTCCTTCTTTTAAATATTTAATCGCTTGTTGTGGTCGATTTTGCTGTATTTGGTTATCCCCTAAAAGCGATAATGATAATCCTAATCCATAGGAGTCCTTTAAACGTTTAGAAATTTGATAAGCTTTTAATAGATAATTATTAGCAATTTCAAATCGTTTAGAAGTCATATGAATATCTCCAATATTTGCTAAAGTAACAATGGTACTCTGCTCATCATTTAGCTCGTGTTTTATGTTTAAGGATTGTTCAAATAGGGTTAAAGCCGTGTCTAAATTGTTTAGGGAAGCATTATCATGTTTATAATAGGTAATGGCTATATTGTTTAGGAGTGAGGCAATCCAATCTTGAGAATTAAGAACCTTAGCATACGCTAAGGCTTGATGATAATGATTTCTAGCCTTATCAAAGTCTTTATTATTTTTTAGAATAATGGACATATTGTTTAGGGCATTAATGCATAGCATGGTGTCTTGAATAGACTCACCTATGGATAGGGCTTCTTTATAAGCATTAAAAGCGTTATCGTATTGTCCATCTCTTTGATAAACTCGACCAATGTTATTGGTAATATTCGCTTGAAGCCGCAAATGATTTGCCTTTTCGGCAGCTTTTGCTCCTTTTTGATATGCTGTAATAACTGTATCTGAGCCATAATTTTTTTGAAAATAACCAATCCCAATAAGGTTATAAGCATTAGCTTTCGTTTTTTCATTACTGAGTTGTTCGCCTAGTAGAAGGGCTTGATTGGCTAGCAATAATGTGCTATCATAATCTGTATAAATATAAGACCAAGATAATTTCAACATAGCATCTGCCTTTGCTTGATTTGAGGAGTCAGGATGTTGTATCGTCTTGAACCAATCTGATTTATCTTGCCCTTGAAGGGGCATTACAATTAAACATATTAATAGTAAGGTGAAACTTTTGTGTAGTCTTGTTTGCATAAAGTAATAAGGCTGAAATTGACTTAAAGTTGAGTAGTGAATAAGGATACTATGTTTTTAATTTGTTTTGTCTTTTTTACCCCCTACCCTCCTAAAAGGGGGAATGCACACGATAGTTCCCCCTTTTAGGGGGGAGGGGTAAAACTCAAGCCCTCAAATACTCACTAGGCGATTTCCCAAATCGCTTTTTAAAGTTTTTAGAAAAATTCTTAACGTTTTTATAGCCAATAGAATAGGATACCGCCTTTACTGAATCATATTTCCGAGCTTCCAATAATTTCCGAGCTTCTCGAAAACGCAGTTCTGTTAAATACTGATTGGGGGTGAGTCCTGTCAGTTTTTTGATTTTTGGAAAAATTCGAGAATAACTAACTGCCATTTCATCTGCTAATTGATGGACATTGTAGTCCATGAGGTAAATGGATTTTAGAGCCGTTGTTTCTAACTCCTCTAACCATTCTAATTCCGATACCGTCATCGTATCATTAGCCCCTATCAGTTCGGTTGTTGCTTCGCTTTCTTGCTCTGATTTAATGATGCGTTGATGACTCAATATATTATTGACCCGAGCTGTCAGTTCTCTATTATCAAAAGGTTTGAGTAAGTAATCATCTACCCCTACTCGTAGAGCGTTTACTTTTACATCTAAATTCTGCTGAGCCGTTAGCATAATAATAGGAATATGAGCAAGGTTATTATCGCCTTTTAAGTGATTGACTAGTGCTAAGCCATCCATATTGGGCATCATATAATCCGAAATAATTAAATCAGGTTGATGGTCTTTTAGAAATATCAAGGCTTCTTGTCCATCTTGAGCAAAATAAACATCATGTTCTTCCCTTAAAATGGAATGTAAATAATTGGACATATCTACATTGTCTTCTACAATTAAAATAGAGGATACTTCATCAGAAATATTAGAAATAGCTTCTACACTAGGCGTTACGATTGGAACAATGACGGACTCTTCCAAAGATTGTTGAGTAATTAAGGTGTTAAATGTAGCCGAAGTCTCCTCATTGATAGTGCTTTCTAGCGTCTTAGGAAAACGAATCGTAAAATGACTCCCTTTACCGACTTCACTTTCTACCATAATTGTTCCTTTGATAAGGGTCATATATTCCTTACAAATTGCTAGTCCTATGCCCATACCGCCTTCTTTGGGTAAATTCGCAGGATTAACTTGAAAATGTCTATCAAATATTTTATCTAAATCTGTGGATGGAATACCTGTTCCTGTATCTTGAATGGTAATCGCTACTTCTTCTCCCAAATCTATTAATTGAATGCTAACAAGACCTCCTTTATTTGTAAATTTAAAAGCATTAGAGAGTAAATTCCGAATGACTATCATTAGCTTCTCTCCATCGGTCACCACAGGTAAGGCTAACCCCAAGTCAGGTTTGTTAAAAGTTATATTTTTGAATTGGGCAGAGGAACAAAAATCATTAGCGATAAACTGTACCAATTCATTGATGTTAAATCCAATCGGTTGTGCTGTTAAGGCTACATTTTCTCGTTTGGCTAAATCTAATATTTGATAAATCGTACTGGACAAGGAGCGGATATTTTTATCAACGAGTTGTAATCTTTGACGATGTTTTATGTTAACCTCTCCACTTTTTAGCATAGATTTAATCGGATTACCAATTAAAGTTAACGGCGTTCGGAGTTCATGTGCAATATTAGAAAAGAGTTTATTTTTATAATCATAGAGGGTTTGTAGTTTATCGGATTGTTCTTGTAGTTTTTTCGCCTGTGTTTTGAGTTGTATATTGAGTGCTTTCCGTCTTTGATTACTTCGGTATATAAAGAAACTCCAAGCCGCTAAAATCATTAAAACAAACATTGAACTTATGGCTAGAATCGTCCGATTTCTAACCTTTTCATCAGCAACTATCTCTTTAGATTTAAGGCGCTCATTTTCTGCCTCTTTTTGTGCTACATTATATTTGAGTTCTACTTTTTGAAGGGCTACTTGTTGCTCGGCATTAAATAGACTATCACTTAAATGATGGTATATTTTAGCATTTTTAAGTGCTAATTTATAGTCTCCCGTAAGGGTATAAGCCTTTTCTAAATACATGTGAAGATTCATTTTTGAATGAATGTCTCCATTACCTAAGATCTTCAATCCCTCTTTCAGATAGGATATAGCTACGCTAGGTTGTTGTTGTTCTAATTTACAAGAGGCTAATAATCCAATAATATTTCCTAAAACATATATATTTATATTATTTGATTCTTTTGCCATTTTATAGGCTTCAGAAAAGTACTTATTGGCTGTATTGTAATCTTTTTTGTAAAAATAAAGTTCTCCCAGATTTGCCATTATCATTGGAATATTATAATCTCCAGTTGCTTTCTTTAGAGCTAAAGATTCTTTCATTAGTATTAATGAAGTATCTAAGTCATGATCATTTGTATTTTTACTGTAAGTTAGTGCCAAATTACTTAATACATTACCCATCCATTGTTGGTGCTGAATAGTTTTTGCATATTGCAAAGCCTTATTAAGATATAATCGTGCTTTATCTGCCTTATGGCTATAAATAAACACCATCCCTATACTATTTAATATATTGATAGACCATGTAGTGTCATTTATACTTTCTGCTATGATTAACCCTTCCTTGTAAGAATCAAAAGCTTTGTCATATAGCCCATCTCGCATATAAACCCTTCCTAATCCATTATAAATCTTGGAGGTTATAAGATCCTTAGTTGTATCATCTATCTTTAATGCTTTCTGATAGGTATTTTGAATGGTGTCTGCATCATAATTTTTTTGAAAGTAACTCCATCCCATTAAATAGTAAACTTTACGTTTTATCGCATTATTCTCTAACGCTTTGGCTAATGGTAAGGCTTGTTCAGCATAGAATAGACAGGAATCAATTATTGTATTTCTATAGCTATTTGATAATTCTGTCAAAGCATTAAGCCTCGCTTTTTTAGAAGCATCAGGATTCGTTATCGTCATTCGCCAATTTGCTTCAGACTGCTGCTCCGTCTGCCCAAAAAGCACAGTTGTATAGAAACATACAAATAGCGTTATGAAGATTTTTTGATACGTTGTATTTGTCATTTGCATAATAATAATCTTGCCTAATAGAGATGAATGCAAGCATTCACATTGTAGTAGAATGTTTGTAGTGTATTATTGTATCCCTAATATCCAAGAAAAAAGTATTTTATGCTTGAATAGGACTAAAATTATTCCGATTTGAGAATTTGATACCCCCTACATGAGAACCTGATACCCTATTGGAGAATCTGCCCCCCCTTCATCAGTAGTTTCGATTTAATATTATCTTATACATTTGTATTATTGATTTAAAAGATTTGTATAGTCACATTTACAACATTTTTTAATCAATATTGCAAGGTGAGTTTCTTCGTGAAATTTATTTCATAAGTTCTTTTATAGTGTATAGTGAGTTTTCTTTATCGGTTAGAGACGTATAGAAAATTATACAGACAAACTGTCTCATTGACAATAGTTTTCAACTACTAAATGCTTTTAACATTGCTACCTTATGGATAGGGAAAATTCATGTTCCTTTATAGAAAAAGGACAGGATAATAATTTAGGTAAAATTTTATGAAGACTACATTATGAGTAACATAAAATTTTTCCAAAAATGAAAATTAAGTTTCAAATGTAGAAATATACCATGCAAGTTATATTTAACTATAGTAAGCGTATCAGAAATTAGGACATTACAGCTTTACAGTACGTGTGAATCACATAAGTTATAATTAAACATTATTTTATCATACAAATAAAGCAGTAATAATAGTAGTGTAATCACTAGCGAGAAAGTAATTCAATTGACACAATATACACCTCCCACAATTTAAGAGCAGGTTGTTCAACCTGTTTGCTTTACAAGACGATTTATCAAAAGTTTAAAGCACATAAGCGGCTTTAAGTCATATTTTTTAACTATCACAAACTGAACAATCGAAATAACTTAAACGGTTTGGATTACAAAAAAAATGTATGAAAAAGTTTTTTACTATCACCATGACACTTATTGGATTTATGGGGGTAAACCTACAATTTGCGTCCGCTCAAACTACAGTCAACTTGGCACAGCAATGCAATTGTGAAGTTAAAAAACCTGGAACAGAAATTACTCCAGGGGCAACAACACCTGTTGGCACAAACATAGGCGATTTACTAGTAGATGCTTCAGGGGACATCTTTTATTGGGATGGGGATAGCTGGGAAGTAACAACAGCCGGCGGCTCAACACCCTGGAAGAATCCCGATGGTACGCCAGCGACTCAATCGAGTACAGATATTAATCACTCAACAGGTAATGTAGGAATTGACGTTACTGCTCCAACGGCTAAATTAGATGTAAATGGTACAACTCGTATCCGTTCAATACCTAATGGTACTAATTCAGACGAAATTCTAACAACTGATGCTAATGGTAATTTAAGAAAAATATCAGTCGCTTCATTGGGCATAGTGGCAGATACCGATGATCAAACGCTATCTTTAAGTGGTACAAACCTATCCATAGCAGATGGGAATAGCGTGAATTTATCCGCATTCAACCCTGATGGAGACGCTTGGGGCGTTTCAGGAGAAGATAAAACATCAGCGATTAGCAGAACCGGTAATGTTACCGTAGATAACGGTGTATTTCATGTAGATGCAACTAACGACAGAGTAGGTATAGGTACCACAGCGCCATCGGAGAGGCTGACCGTAAATAACGGTCACTTAGCTATTACTACAGAGTCAGGTAGTGATAACAACATCGTTCAATTAAATGTAGGACGAGATGGTGTAGCTTTTGGTAATAGAGGAGAGGACAAGGGTATAGAGTTTAGAACTAGTTCTAGTATTCAGGGTGGACTTATTGGACGTATTACTGCTGGGGATATTTCGACTTCAACTAATTCAGGTACACGTTATATAGGTTTTCAATTAGGGAGGACTTCTACAGCTTCTGGTACTAAACTGATGTATTTGACCGATAACGGTGGAGGAAGAGTCGGTATTGATACTGAATCACCATCAGAAAAACTGACCGTAAACAACGGTCACTTAGCTATTAGTACAAGGTCAAGCAATAACAACATCGTTCAATTAAATGTAGGACGAGATGGTGTAGCTTTTGGTAATAGAGGAGAGGACAAGGGTATAGAGTTTAGAACTAGTTCTAGTATTCAGGGTGGACTTATTGGACGTATTACTGCTGGGGATATTTCGACTTCAACTAATTCAGGTACACGTTATATAGGTTTTCAATTAGGGAGGACTTCTACAGCTTCTGGTACTAAACTGATGTATTTGACCGATAACGGTGGAGGAAGAGTCGGTAT
>CAYLSF010000339.1:0-7002 GCA_964385675.1 uncultured Saprospiraceae bacterium | reverse complement strand
ATGTATAAATTCCTTGTTTTGTAATTATCCTTTCTTCTAGTTTTTTTGAATTAAAATCAAAATAATTGATTGATAGGGAGAACACTAAAATTATTAATATTGAACCTATTATATATTTCGTATTTACTGGCATATAATTACTCTTTTTGAATTAATTCTGTAAAATCCCAAATAATTGTAACTTCATAATCCATTGGGTTGTATAGTCCCTCTAATATACCTGCTAAAAAAACATCTCCTCCATATGTAGGGTTAGGATCAATAATATCATACCAAGTGGCTTGTAGACTATAATTAATACCATTCTCTAGTAGAGTAGCAGTACCAGCTAAATAAAAATCATGAGGTCCGTGTAACATTTCATAACCTGTTGTATATCCGTTTTGTATTTGAGGTTTAAACCTAAAACTAACAAAGTCTGACTGTGTTCTGCTTTCAGCATCAATAGAAAGTTGCTCTCTAATTTGTTGTTTTAGCAAACTATTATTATTCATATATTCCCCCCATACTCCATTTAATGTAAACAGAGGTTGCCCAGTACCATTTAACCACCGCCCAAGCAATTCTCTTCCTCTCTCATCAAATATTGACAAATTGGAAAAACGTCTAATATTTCTTTCTCGCCATCTCCTACCTCTTATAGTTCTTCTACTTCTTCGCCATCTATTACTAGAATCATCTTGTCCATAATTTGTATTGTCCTGTGCAACATAACCTGTAATATCAATTAAAGTAAATGGAGAATTTAATGAATAGGTGTACCTATTTAAAGTACTTGGGGTGGCTATATCTCCAGGATAAACATCCTTAGTCAAAAACCTTCCAACATTCGCATCATAATCCCTTGCTCTAATATGATATTGTCCAAAACCTTCATCTTCAACACCAAAGCGACCTAAATAAGTAAATGGTTGATATGTATTACCATGATGTACTGCAAAATCTCCAAAAGCTGCTTGAGCAAAGGTATCTGTCACTATACCCGAACCATTTGTCAAAGCAACTGTGTGTCCAATATACGAGTAGTGATAAAATTGAGGGTTTCCCAAACTATCTACTCTCCAATTCAAACCATCGGGTGCAAAAATATATGAAGAACGAAGACTACCACTGCCATCCTGTGTCTGTAATATTTGAGATAAACCACCTGAAATATCTAAGGTATATCTAACTTCCTCACTTCCACGTACTCGCTTAATCCGTTGACGCATTGGATTATAGGAATTTTGTGTCGTATTTCCATTATGCGAATATCCTGTCAAAAGGTCATTCTCTCCCCAAGTGTAAGAGGAGGTTATACTATTTACCGTTGCAGCAGTACGTCCACCATTTTGGTTATTAGTATAAGTGCCTGAAGAAGAACTCGTTATTGCATCATCTGTGCGATAAGCATAGTTTTCTGTTCCATCTGCGTAATTTGGATAAAGCGGAAGCGTTTGTTGTTCTTGAATAATTTGCCCCACATTATCATAAATCAATGAGTGTTGATTTAAAATACTATTATCCGCTAAACGATTGGTGTATTGAGTTACTCTTCCATTAGCATCACGAGTAAATGAAGTAGATGTACCATTGGAGTTTGTAATCCCTGTTAAATGTCCATTATTATTGTAAGTTCGTTGTGACGAGTTGCCTATCCAATCTTGAATTAAGATCGGCAAATTAGCTGCATTATATGTTACTTTTACCGTATCTCCTGTTGGATAAATTGTTGCAGTTGTATTTCCTACATTATCATACTCTTTTTTAATGACATTACTAAAAGGGTCTGTCATTTGTGTAATCCAACCTAATGCGTTGCGTTGAAGTGTGGTTGTACCATTTGCATTGGTCATGGATTGTAATAACCCTTCATTGTCATAGGTAAAACTATACGATGCTCCATTAGAAAAACTTAATCCTGTAATGTTGTATAAGTCATCATACGTTACATTCGTTGTCGTACCCACAGGGTCAGTATAACTTGTCGGATAACCTTCATTGTCATAAGAATAGGAATAAGTATAACTGCCAGGATAGGTTTTAGTCGCTACTAAATTTTGAGCATTATAAGTCATTTGTACCGTATGACCATTTGCATCTGTATAAGTGAGCATGTTGCCACTTGCATCATAGGTAAAATTGGTATTATTAGCATTAGCATCAGTTACAGTAACCAACCAACCCATATTGTTATAGGAATATTGCGTTATTGTCCCATTTGCGTCTGTAATACTTGTTGGTTGTCCAAGTGCATTATATGCAATTGTTGTCGTATTACTTAAAGCATCAGTAATGCTAATTGGACGGTTCATTTTGTCATAAACAATATTTACAGTGTTTCCGAGTGCATCTGTAATACTTGTTCTATTCCCAACTGCATCATATCCAAAGCTATAAGTACCTAATGTATTTGTATAAGAAATAACACGACCTTTTGCATCATAACTGTAAGAAACACTATTACCATTAGCATCTGTAATCTGTGTTACTCTGTCTAATAAATCATACGTCAGTGTAGAGGTATTTCCTAAAGCATCGGTTACTTGTACCAAGCGGTCTTTTACATCATAAGAAAATAAAGTGATACTACCATTTCTGTCTTTGTAACTTATTACATTTCCATTAGCATCATAAGTCGTAAATGTTGTATCATTGGTTGGGTAAATAACTTGGGTAATATTTCCATAATTATCCCGATTAAACTTAATCAATTTTCCATTTCTATCCGTTACTGTCTGAACTTTTCCTGTGTTATCGCTTGTAAAAGAAATAGTACCCGTTGATGTAACAACTCCTGTGACATCTCCATTAGCATTGTACTGAAAAGTAGTAGTATTGTTATTTGGGTCTGTTTGCGTATTTATTTGTCCATTTGAAAAATAGGTTGCTGTAAATACACTACTATTTGGATAAGTAATAGTTAATGGATTACCTGTAGAATTGTAGGTAATCGCTGTATTTTGTCCTAAAGCATCTGTAATAGTCGTTGGTAAATTTAAACTATTATAAACTGACGATGACGAACTATTTAGGGCATCTGTAAATCCTTCAATATTTCCCTCTCGACTAACTTGAAAAGAAAGTGTGTCATCTTTTTCATCTATAAATTGAGTTAATTCATTATTCTCCTCATCATAAGTAAAATAGCGATTATATCCCAATTCATCTGTTAGTTGTATTAACCGATTTTTAGTATCGTGATAATAAATACTTGTGTGATTTAATGGATTGGTTAGTGTTGTTGCATTCGCAACAGGTGTATCATATTGAAATAGAGTAACACCATTTAGAGCATCTAACTGATGAGTTACCTTACCGTTTCCATCATACGTATTCTGTACAACGGTATTTCCATTCGGGTCAATAATTGAGGTAATTTGGTGCTGACTATCGTAAACATATTGTGTATTATCACCATTTACATTTGTTGCTGAAATACAGTCACCATTGCCGTCATAAGTATAAGAAACTGTCCGACCTGAATTGTCTGTAACAGAAGAAATTTTATTATTCCCATTATAAGTAATTGTGAAAGTTCGACCGCCAGGAAATGTAATTGTTGTCAATAAACTACTTGTGTATGCGAATGTTATTACATTATTATTTCTATTTGTAATCGTCTGTAGTTGTCCTGATGAGTTAAACAAATATTTTACCCCATTCTTTTTTTCTAAAGTGTAATTCGTTCCATCAGTGTACATCGTATCTGTTGAAAATGGATACAACGGCATACTTGAACCATTATCAAATGGTACAAAATAACTTTCAGAACCATCTCCTTGATGAACTACCCATTCTTGTGGTTGAACCGTTAGGTGTATATCATAATTATGCGACCAATTATAACCAACTGAACTGTTATAATTGGATTGAGAACTATAATATCTTCGCCATGAGTATTCTCCTCCAATACCCATAACACTCAAATCTTGTTGTCCCCAAATATATTCTCCTGTTGGTAAAATAACAGGGTCACCACCTTTTGCACTTGGATAATGATTAGCACGAGAAGCTGCTACAGTTACAGGTGCATTACCAACAGGTAATACCTTTACTTTCTTAGTAATTTGATTGGAACCACAAGCATTGGTAACTGTTAAAACGACATCATACCAACCTGCTGTATTAAAAGTAATATTTGAAGGGTTAGTGGCAGATGATGAGCTTGGAGAACCACTACTAAATGTCCAACTATAATTTGTAATTGTTGAACCTGTTGAAGCATCTGTAAAGTCAACCGTTTCACCTTCATCAATTTCATTATCTGACATGGTGAAATTTGCTAATGGTGGTGAGCAAGGTTGATTAACCGCTACTTGAATTGCTTGAACATTGTTACTCTCATTTGTTTCTGAAACTACATTCGTATGGTCTCCTACAAATAATATATAATAATTTCCTGATGCCGTATTATTGGGAATGGTAACACCTTCGCTTTCATCGTCATCACTGTCATTATAATACAAACTTGAATAGTCATCGCCTAATAAGATATCTGTACCTGAACTAAAAAAAGCATCTGTCGAAAGATAATATCCTACATAAACACCTAATGTAGTTGGATAATTACCTTGATAATTTTGACGACAATTAACAGTAAAACTACTCCCAGGATTTAAATTAGTAGTGCTAACTGTCTGATTACTAATAGTTACATCCGCTACATGATTTACTGTCACTTGGTGACAACTAACATTATTACTTTCACTTGTTTCACTAACATCATTATAATAATCTCCTGCAAACAGAAAATATGCAGTACCCGCTAATGCCGTATTAGGGACTGTTACAGACTCGCTTTCTCCATCTGACGGGTCACTACCTATTGAAGAGTAATCATCATCTAAAAATATGTCTGAATTATCTAAAGCACAATCATTTGACCATATATAACCAACATAAGTAGCATAATTAGATGTTGCATTACCTGAATAATTATGATCACAGCCTACTGTTACTGTCTGTCCTGGGTCAACAGTATTATCAGACACAGAGGTATTCGATGTTGTAATATCGTCAATGGAAGGCGTATTAATACTTATTGAACCTACACAATGTGTATTATTATTTTCATTCGTTTCTGAAACTTCATCCAAGTAATCTGCTTCAAACAAAATGTAGTATGTTCCATCAGGTGTGTTGGAAGGAATAGTTAAAGTTGCACTTTCATAATCGCTTAAATCACTTAGTGATATGCCCGACCCGTCACTTCCTAATAAAACATCTGAACTCCCTAATGTACAGTTCGTTGAAAGGTAATAACCTACATCAGGATAAACATTCGATGTTGCAGTTCCAGAATAATTTTGGTCACAACTTACAGATATTGTACTTCCTGCCTGTGTAGAATTTGTACTTACGGTTCCATTAGATGTGGTTATGTCATGAGATACAGGCGTATTAATACAAATCCTCAAATAAGGTGTTTCTGGTCCAAAATTTCGTTGACTATATGGAATAGTCGATGAACTATAACTCCATCCTCTTAGATGTGAATTTGTAGAACCTGTTGAGAATGCTTTAAAACCACCTGTGCTGCCATAACTTGAACTATAAAATCGAGTATGGATGATTAAATTATCATTAGAACCTCCATAAGTATATGAGAATGGTGAATTTAAAGTAATATATTTCCATGTTCCACTACTACTAACACTACTTGTCCAACTCAAAGAGGATTGAGAATTACAATCAGTTAGTCCCGTTTCCCAATTTGAATTAATAATGGAACTATAATTAACCATTTTCATTTCAACGCTAACATTGTAGTTAGTATGAGAGTTACTCTGGGTTTGAAGATAGCCTATTTCATATATGTCTCCTGATGTTTGAATAGTATTATCTGGTACTAAAATCTCCGATATTCTTTGTCTTAAGTCTGTTTTCCATGGATATTGATAATAATTTTCAAAGGTTCCTGACCCAAATGTGACTGTCGGATCGACATAAATTGGAAATACACGACTAGAATTGTTTACCCAAGATGATGGTAATAAAATAGTATATTTAACTGTGTTAGCATTAATATACTCGATTTTCGCTTTAAGCATTAATAATCGTCCATCATTACTGTCATTGGTAACATGATGTGGAGTTCCTCTATAATTATCATCCCATACTTTAGGTTGAATAAATGCTGCAATTATTTCATCTCCTCTTTTTAGAAAGATATCCTCTTTAACAATTTGGTTATTATTAATCGGATTTCCATCTTCCAAATGTAGAGACACACCTTTAGGCAGTACTATTTCTTCTGAGAATGCAATATCTCCAGTTGAAGTTTGAAAAATATTATTGTTTATAATATTTAAATGATATAGGCTATGTTCTGTAATCTGATACTGAATAGCTATATCATCATTCGGCTTTTCGAACTGTACAAAATTTTTATGTACACTCGGTGTTGCATTAGAATAGTCAATTAATTGATTATTTGTTTGGATAGATAAATTTTTACCTAGTGTAATTCCCCCTGTTTTATTAGATATGGAAACACCTATTTTTAAATCCTTACCAACATTTGTTTTAAAAATATTTGATAGATTTTTATATTTGTGATTAGGTTGATTAGACTTTTGGAAGTCTAAATTAATATCCTTAAAAGAACCATCAGGTGCTTCATAATGCCATTGCCCTAAAAAAACTTCAGTAATGGTATCATTAACCTTAAAGTTTTTAGACACCAAAGTTCGTTTACTATGTTTTTCCATATTGGGGTTTAAGGTCTCAAAGTAGCCACCTTGTTCCCACAGAGCATCACCATATAAAGTAGAAACTTCATATTTGGTATTAAAACGATGATTGTGTGCGTCTTCGACTTGCTGACTAAAGACTGAAGAAACTAAAAATAAGAGGCAAAAGCAGAGATAGTTGCTTAGATAATTTGAATGCATCATAACGAAAGGTTTTGTTATTAATAATTAACCTTTACAAAAAAAGTATTCATTTGTATCTGATGCAATTACACTTTTTATGAAAAATTCTCATATATCAGTAGTACGATAACACTTTAACTATTTG
>CAYLSF010000338.1:0-7024 GCA_964385675.1 uncultured Saprospiraceae bacterium | reverse complement strand
GAAGAAAGTGATATTTTAATCACTAATCCTGATTTGATAAATTTTGCAATGCACGGCGGTTATCATCAATATACTTGGACAAATAAAACGCCTAATACACGATTTTCTTCGTTTTTGGATAAGTTTAATTATATCATTTTTGATGAATATCATTTGTATGATGAAGCTCAAATTGCTAATATTTTGACTTTAGTAAAATTACGAGCATTCTTTTTACCGCATGAAAAACCACAAAAAGGCTCAGTAAATGGTGTACGGTTTCTATTTGTTTCGGCTACGCCTGAAGTTGGTTTAAAAAATATTTTTGAAGAAGAAGGTGATGACTACACAGAAATTATTGAAAAAATTGTAAACGAACCAAATAATGCCCGTGCAATTCATGGAGAATTGGAAGTTGAATTTTTTGATAGTAAAGACATCAAAGGATTAATCCGTTCTAAAATACCCGAATTACAAGAAGTCTTAAAGAGCAAAAAGGCATTATTGATTTTAGATAAATTGCGTGACGTTCAAGAGTTGGCAAAGGAATTAAAACCACATTTTGAAGATTATACGATTTATCAAAGTACAGGTTATGTTTCCAAATCAGAAAATCATACTGAAAAAATTGAAGCTGCCAATTTAATTATTGCGACCAATAAGGCGGAAGTTGGTGTCAACTATGATGTTGAATATTGCATCATGGAAACGGGACGATTTTTTCAAAATTTCGTGCAGCGTTTTGGTCGAGTTTCGAGAGGAGATTTGACAGGAAAGGTTGTTGTAGCTGTTGAAAAACACAGTAAATACAAGCGAATTTTAAAAGAAAAATCACAATACGATTATTATGATTTTATAGAATTGATGCGTTTACAAATGCAACAACGAACATTTTACACTAAAAAAGTACCAATGTACATTGGTGAATATTTATGGTGTATTGAAAATAATATTCGACGATTTCAGGATTACTCTGTTTGGCAATATTTGAATAGACGAACAAGTGAAGCAAAGAAATTTTATCATCGCTATATTATAATGGATAAGATTGATAATAAAATTCGTGAAATGATTAAATATCATTTGAATTATCAATCATTGACTAAAAATGAGCGAAAGCTAAATAAGGAAATTTATACATTATTAAAAACAAGAGCTTACAGAACCTTTGAATGGGTAACTTGGTGGAATAATTATTTGGATACTTATTTGACATTTCGAAATGGTTCAAAAGTGGTTAAAATCTTTGATACTGTTAAAAACGAGGAATTAGAATACTCCTTAGAATGGATTTTACAACACAAGGAGGTTGTCAAAATCGAAACCATTCAAAAGGAAAAGTATGAGATTGTAAAATATACAGTTGGTGATTTGAAAGAACGGAGTAAAGATATTCAATATACTGTCAGCACTTTACCCAACGCAGGAATGAGTGGGAATAATATTCTTGAATTTGGCGATATGTATCAATTGGATAAAGTTTTTAAAAAATCGATTGGTCGGATTTATGATAAGGTGAGAAAAGGTATTGACAAGAAAGATGATTTACAAAAAGAACTGTGCAAATTGATTTTAGAATTACATCGAACGTTTGATAGGAAACGACTGAAGATTGAAAGTATTGAGAATGAGGATATTTTTTGGTAGATAGAGAATGTTAAGAATACCCGTAGAGACGTTTTATAAAAACGTCTAAATATAAAAACGTTTAATAAATACCGATACGATATATTATATGTGATTTACCGAATGTACGTGGAGACGTTTTTATAAAACGTCTCTACCTAATGATGGATGATTTGTTAAAATGATAAACCACAAAAAATGGCAAAATTCCGAAATAAATACCGAATAGAATCTGCCAGATTATACGACTGGGATTATCGAAATCCTGGGGTGTATTTCATTACGATTTGCATACGAAACCGAAAACATCATTTTGGGGAATGTAAGGAAGGAAATATGAAACTATCTGCCATGGGACTAATGGTACAAGGGGCATGGTTTGAAATTCCTAGACTGAATCCTCACGTACGATTGGGGGAATTTATTGTTATGCCGAATCATATTCATGGGGTGTTGATTTTGGATGAAATGATGGATAAAAACGAATCCAACGACGTAGAGACGTTAAATTCTAACGTTTCTACAACAACGCCCATCACAAATCATAAACATGAATTTTTCCAAGAAATATCCCCCAAATCAGGGTCGGTTTCTAGGATATTGCAGCAGTTCAAAAGGGCCTGTACCTATCATATTAAGTGTACGTTTCCAATGGTTGATTTTGAATGGCAGGAGCGATTTCATGATCATATCATCCGAACAGCGGCATCTTTCGTAGGTATTTCTAATTATATCGTCAATAATCCACTGAAATGGGAGGAGGATAAATTTAACGATGGATAAAGTCTTAAAACGAACAATCAAATGACTACAGCGACCCACATTAATTATTATCATCTCTGTCACCGCAAATTATGGCTTTTTTCCAATGGGATTCAGATGGAACAAACGAGTAGCCTAGTAGCGGAAGGGAAGTTTATACATGAAATAGCGTACCCACAACGGGCTAAGCAATATAAGGAATTGGACTTTGGATATGTGAAAATAGATCATTATGACGCTCAAAATAAGGTAATCCATGAGGTGAAAAAATCGAATAAACTGGAACATGCTCACATTGCTCAACTGAAATATTACATTTATGTACTGATGCAAAATGGTGTAGAGGGCGTAACGGGGATATTGGAATATCCGAAGTTGCGAAAAAAGAAAACGGTGTTACTAACCAAGGAAGATATGGTTAGTGTAGAAACATGGTTGGAAGCCGTTGAGCAAATTATAAAATTGGAAGATTGCCCAAAAGTGAGTCGTAAGCCTTATTGTACCTCGTGTGCTTACTTTGAATATTGTTTTATCTAGATACATGATTAACAGGATTTTACAGGATTTTTGTACCTTTGGTACATCGTCTTTTTAAGTATTAAAAATGCTTCGGTATTTCATTCCTGTAAAATCCTGTCGAGTATTCCATCCTATAGAATCCTGTAAATCCTGTCCATGAAACGCACAAAATATTTATTTAATCCTGGTCGATTATCTCGAAAGGATAATACGTTGAAATTTACGCCTGTGGATACGTCTAAAAAACCTCAATTTCTACCCATTGAAGGTATTGATAGACTATTTGTATTTGGGAGTTTAGATGTGAATGCAGCTCTATTGAATTTTTTGGGTAAGCATAGGGTAGGGGTTCATTTCTTTGATTATTATGAACATTACACGGGTTCATTTATGCCCAAGGAATTTTTACTGGCCGGGAAGGTTCAAGTGGCTCAGACCCGAGCTTATCTTCAGCAAAAACGTCGGCTACATTTGGCTCAACGGTTGATAGAGGGAGCAACATGGAATATGTTGAAAAATTTGAATTATTACAACAAGCGAGAAAAATCGTTGGAGCATCAAATTTTAAAAATTAATCAATATCGGGTACAGTTGTCGGAGACATATTCTATTCCAGAATTAATGGGATTAGAAGGCAATTGTCGTCAAGTGTATTACAGTGCATTTGATACGATCATCAAGGGGGATTTTACGATGAATGGGCGTAGCAAACAACCGCCTCAAAATGAGATTAATGCCCTGATTTCATTTGGAAATATGATGTGTTACACCCTTTGTCTAGATATGATTTATCATACTCAACTCAATCCTACGATTAGTTTTTTGCATGAGCCTGGCACTAGGCGATATTCTTTAGCATTGGATTTGGCAGAGGTGTTTAAGCCGCTTTTGGTAGATAGGGTGATTTTTAAGGTATTGAATAAACGGCAGTTACAGGCAAAGCATTTTGATAGGGAACTCAATAAATGCCTACTGAATGACAGCGGAAAGAAAATATTTATACAAGCCTATGAAGAGCGATTGAAAGATACGATACATCATCGGAAACTAGGACGCAAAGTAAGTTATAAGCGGTTGGTTTGGCTAGAATGTCATAAACTGGTGAAATATATTTTGAAAGATACAGTGGCTTACGAACCTTTTAAAATGTGGTGGTGAGACAGGATTAACAGGATGGAACAGGATTAAATGCTAAAGCATTTTTACTGTACCTTCAGTACAGCAAAATCCTGTTAATCCTGTTTATAAATTTAAAAAAAACATGAAATATCAAGCATTAACAAAAGAAATTATTGGAGCGGCTTATGAAGTACACAATACACTAGGAGCAGGATTTTTTGAGGTCGTGTATCAGAGAGCTTTGCTGCTTGAACTTAATCTACGAGGTATAAAAGCAGAGCAGGAAGTGCCGATTGCTGTATTTTATAAAAACCAGAATATTGGGAGTTATCGAGCAGATATATTGGTAAATGACGAGATAGTGATTGAACTAAAAGCAGTAGTTAATCTAAAGGCAGAACATGAGGTACAATTGGTCAATTACCTTCAAGCAACTCAAAAAGAAATTGGCTTACTGATTAACTTTGGAACTTCTTCCGTAGAAGTCAAAAGAAAGTATAAGACCTATAAAAAACAATAAACACCGAAGGTGTAAAATCCTGTAAATCCTGTCCGATGTATATAATAGCCGTCTATGACGTAGGAGAAAAACGAGTAGCAAAAATGCTTAAGCTCTGCCGTCAATACTTGAATTGGATACAAAATTCGGTATTTGAAGGAGAGCTTACACCATTGCAACTAAAAGAGTTAAAGTATAAATCTAGTCAAATTATGGATTTAAGTTATGATAGTTTTATTATCTTTAGTAGTAGAAATCCTCGATGGTTAGATAAAGAAGTTTTGGGGGTTGATAAGAACGAAATTAGTGACTTTTTGTAAGCTGGTAAATTGTCGAACGATTAAAATCAGTATGGATTTGTTCTTTGAAATATAGGAAAAAGGTCAAAATCGCTTAAAACAAGCTAAAAAAGGGGTTGTCGATCCCTAGGGCAAATCGTATAATTGGGGATCGACAACTTTTAAGGCTATTTTTTAAGGATTTAAATTTGGTAATATGTTGATAAACAGTTACTTTTGATTTTGAAAGTAATGACTTGTAATTGAACCAGTTTGGGATTGAAACTGCCTTAATGGTTTAGGTCGTGTGGTGTGTCTAAGCCGCTTGTAATTGAACCAGTTTGGGATTGAAACATAACACGATCTATTGACATCGTTCTAAGTTGCTTTCTTGTAATTGAACCAGTTTGGGATTGAAACTTAGAAGGGTATTTGCTGACAATGGTAATTTTTCAACTTGTAATTGAACCAGTTTGGGATTGAAACTTTTGCATGGTATATGTATGTAAGTGTAATCTTTTGCTTGTAATTGAACCAGTTTGGGATTGAAACATATTGAATTGTTGACTTTGTTTAAGGCTTCTTGTGTTCTTGTAATTGAACCAGTTTGGGATTGAAACGCTGCTGCTAGTGCGTTTTTTACATAAGATTTCACGCTTGTAATTGAACCAGTTTGGGATTGAAACATGATTCACTACCTTAGCTATACCAAATAATTCATTCTTGTAATTGAACCAGTTTGGGATTGAAACCTGCTTTTTTGATGTTTAAGCGGTTAATTAATGCGACTTGTAATTGAACCAGTTTGGGATTGAAACCCGATCGCTTTTTTCTAAACTGAAAGCAGAAACCCTTGTAATTGAACCAGTTTGGGATTGAAACTTCCGTATCTTTTTCAGATTTCTTTAAGGTATTAAGCTTGTAATTGAACCAGTTTGGGATTGAAACAGTTCTGATCTGTTTTTTTAGTCTATTACTCATGCTTGTAATTGAACCAGTTTGGGATTGAAACGTGTCTTTGCGACTATTCCAAGTTCTGATCTGTTTTCTTGTAATTGAACCAGTTTGGGATTGAAACAGTTAGCCAAATAGTAGAAGAAAAGCTAATTCAATACTTGTAATTGAACCAGTTTGGGATTGAAACACATCAGCATTTTGATTAATTAGTTTATTTGCTACTTTTCTTGTAATTGAACCAGTTTGGGATTGAAACACGGCAAATACCGCCCCTCACTACCATACCGATACCCCTTGTAATTGAACCAGTTTGGGATTGAAACTCATATATAATCGACTCATTAACAAGCGTGTTCGCAACTTGTAATTGAACCAGTTTGGGATTGAAACACATGAACCATTTAACAGATGATGAGGCAAGATTTCTTGTAATTGAACCAGTTTGGGATTGAAACTATAGATAGGAGTCTCTTTGTTCCCTTTCGGTTCTCCTTGTAATTGAACCAGTTTGGGATTGAAACATCAAGAAACCACACCGCTTAAACGAGCCTTACGGTCTTGTAATTGAACCAGTTTGGGATTGAAACGTAGATCCATTCTTTCAAAGAATTGGTCTTTAGTCCCTTGTAATTGAACCAGTTTGGGATTGAAACCCGTTAAATCTAATTGATGAAGTGTTGGAGACTAAGCTTGTAATTGAACCAGTTTGGGATTGAAACTCTAAACTAGCATATCCCTTTTTGCTTATTTCCTCCTTGTAATTGAACCAGTTTGGGATTGAAACTTTTCATCTGCTACATAATTGTAAGTCCTTTGATTACTTGTAATTGAACCAGTTTGGGATTGAAACTTCTTTCCAACAAGGTAAGATTTTAGTAAACTTGACACTTGTAATTGAACCAGTTTGGGATTGAAACACATTGAGGAAAATAACTATCCGATGTTTGGTCGAACTTGTAATTGAACCAGTTTGGGATTGAAACAAATCTAATTGATTCAAGTATAAATCACCTATATCCCTTGTAATTGAACCAGTTTGGGATTGAAACGTGTAATGGTCTCTTGGCTAACAGCTAGTTCTTTTACTTGTAATTGAACCAGTTTGGGATTGAAACATTTTACATACAACACATTCAGTATAACTGAATCATACTTGTAATTGAACCAGTTTGGGATTGAAACCGCACACTAAGCCGACAATCCAAATTGTCTTTTCATCTTGTAATTGAACCTATTGCTGTTTATGGGAGTTTTACGGTTAATAGTCCTAATATATCTGTTAGTC
>CAYLSF010000337.1:0-7026 GCA_964385675.1 uncultured Saprospiraceae bacterium | reverse complement strand
TTGTTACCGCCTTTGACAATTACAAAAAAGGAAGTGGATTATTTTATTAATAAATTAAAATTAGTACTCGAAACCTATAAGGTTTCTAAAACCTTATAGGTTTAAACCAACGAATTATGATATTAGAGGTCGCTATCCTCGATGTAATTCCTACCGAAACGAAAGCCTTTGAAGCAACTTTTAAACAGGCTGAACCGCTCATTCAAGTGCAAAAAGGCTACATTTCTCATGAATTACAAGGCTGCTTGGAAAAGGAAAACCGATATATTTTATTGGTCAAATGGGAAACATTAGAAGACCATACTGAAGGCTTCCGTCAATCTACTGAATATCAAACTTGGAAACAGTTGTTGCATCATTTTTATGATCCGTTTCCTATGGTTGAGCATTATACTTTAATCTAAACGGTGTCGGTTTTAGAAACCGACACCGTTTAAACCAACGAAAATGAAACAATTTTTATCTGTCAAAGACATAACCGATATAGAAGGCATGGTAAAAGAAGCCTTGTCGATAAAAGCGAATCCCTATCAATTTGAAACGCTTGGTAAACGTAAAAACTTAGGGTTACTCTTCTTTAATCCAAGTTTACGAACTCGATTAAGTACACAAAAAGCCGCTTTAAATCTAGGCATGACTGTGATGGTTATGGATATGAATAGTCATGGCTGGAAATTAGAATTTGAAGATGGTACTGTGATGAATGGCAATACAGCGGAACACATCAGAGAAGGAGCTGCCGTGATTAGTCAATATTGTGATGTGATTGGCATTCGAACTTTTCCTACGTTAACGGATAAAGAGCAAGATTATAACGAGTTCATTCTCAGTCAATTTTTAAAATACACGACTGTTCCGATTATTAGTTTAGAATCAGCAACGCTGCATCCATTACAATCCTTTACAGATTTAATCACGATTCGAGAACATCAAAAAACGGAACGTCCAAAAGTCGTTTTATCTTGGGCACCACATCCTAAAGCCTTACCACAAGCTGTTGCCAATTCTTTTGTAGAGTGGATGAAAGCTGCCGATATAGATTTAACGATTACACATCCTAAAGGCTACGAACTCGCCCCACAATTTGCGGAAGGTATACCGATAGAATATAATCAAGAGAAAGCGTTTGAAAGAGCAGATTTTATTTATACTAAAAACTGGTCATCGTATCAGGAGTACGGTAAAATATTGTGTACAGATGAAAAATGGATGATTACGCCCGAGAAAATGGCTTTGACCAATGATGCAAAATTTATGCACTGTCTGCCCGTGCGTAGAAATATGGTGGTAGCAGATGGGGTATTGAATAGTCCAAATTCATTAGTGATTCATCAGTCAAATAATCGAACTTTTGCAGCACAGGCTGTTTTGAAAAATATTTTGGGTGCTTTTGGGACACAGAGCAATACAAAGTAAACACAGAGTATCACAAAGAGATTTAAAATTTCCTCTGTGGTTCTTTGTGTCTTCTCGGTGTATCCCGATAGCTATCGGGACTATGTCCAATATTATTATACCATGAAAGAAAATCTTACAATTATAAAAATAGGCGGCAACGTCATCAACAATCCACAAAAACTAGAGCAAGTTTTAACGGATTTTACCGCATTAAAAGGCTATAAAATTCTAGTGCATGGCGGTGGCAAAAAAGCAAGTCAGACGCTAACATCAATGGGCATTGAACCTAAAATGATAAATGGTCGCCGTATCACCGATGAATCAACATTAGAAGTGGTAGTCATGGTCTATGCTGGGTTAATTAACAAGTCCATTGTAGCCAAATTACAAGCTAAAAACTGTAATGCCATTGGTTTATCGGGTACAGATGGCAATGTCATTCAAGCCCACAAACGTGTTGTAAAAGACATTGATTATGGCTTTGCTGGAGATATTGATGCCATTCAAGCGGAGACGATTAAAGGTATATTAGAATTGGGGTTAGTTCCCGTTTTTTGTCCAATTACACACGATAAAAAAGAACAACTCCTCAATACCAATGCAGATACCATTACCGCAACTTTAGGGGCAGCGTTAGCCGCTCATTTTAATACAAAAATTTTATACTGTTTTGAAAAACAAGGAGTTTTGAGTGATGCCAATGATGATGATTCCGTCATTCCACACTTAACACCCGATTTATATCAACAGTACAAAAATACAGGAGTCATTACCGATGGCATGATTCCAAAATTAGATAACGCCTTTTTTGCTTTAAACCATCAAGTGCAATCCGTTCGGATTTGTGGTATTGATGGGATGCAATCTAATACAGGTACTTTGATTACTAACGGTTGACGGTAAACAGTTGACGGTAAACGATTTGCCTAATAAAGTAATCGTGACCCGTCCACCGTTCACCGTTCACCATCCACCGTTCCAAAAATGATTACAAAAAGTTTATTTCTAAATATTATCAGTTTATTACAGCAGTTAATAACTACGCAATCTTTTTCAAGAGAAGAGGATAAAACAGCCGATTTGATTCAGCAATTTTTTAAAGATCAAGGCATTAAAACCAAGCGTCAAGGCAATAACGTTTGGGCTAAAAATCAGCATTGGTCAGATGACAAGCCAACGATTCTACTCAACTCGCACCATGATACCGTAAAACCTTCAAAAGGCTGGACAAAAGATCCGTTTCAACCGCTAGTGCAAGGCAATCAACTATTTGGCTTAGGCAGTAATGACGCAGGGGCATCTTTGGTGTCTTTGATTGCTACTTTTTTGCATTTCAATAATCAATCAGATTTACCGTATAACTTGATTTTGGCAGCAACCGCAGAAGAAGAAATATCGGGTAAAAATGGTATTGCTTCTATCTTAGATATATTACGACCAATTGATTTAGGGATTGTGGGTGAACCGACTCAAATGCGAATGGCAATTGCAGAAAAAGGACTCATGGTGGTAGATGGAACAGCACATGGAAAATCAGGGCATGCGGCAAGAGAAGAAGGTGTGAATGCCATTTATAAAGTATTGAAAGATATTGATTGGATTAAAAATTATCAGTTTGATAAGGTTTCAGAGGTTTTGGGCAAAACCAAAATGACAGTCACACAAGTCAATGCGGGGACGCAACATAATGTCGTGCCAGATGCCTGTCATTTTGTAATTGATGTCCGTACCAATGAAGAATACTCTAATGAAGCAGTATTTGAAATTTTAAAATCCAATTTAGAATCTACTGTCAAGGCTCGTTCGTTTCGATTAAATTCTTCCAAAATCGAAGTGTCACATCCAATTGTCCAAAAAGGATTAGCGATGGGATTAACCTATTTTGGCTCTCCTACCCTATCGGATCAAGCCTTAATGTCAGGTTTTCCAACAATCAAAATTGGTTGTGGGAAATCCGCTCGTTCGCATACGGCAGATGAGTTTATTTTGATTTCGGAAATTGAAGAAGGCATTGAAATCTATATCAAATTATTAGATGGGTTAACCATCGAGAAATATAATAGACTTGTTTACCTTTGATAATCAATACTTTGGTGTCGGTACGCTGTACCTCAACACACCTTTTATTTCAATACTACAACAAGTATCGGTGCTATGCACCTAAATATGATGTACAATAGGTGCATAGCACCGATGCTTATTGTAGTATATGAAACCAAAATGATATAAAGGTACAGAGTACCGACCCAAATTTAATCACGTTATTTTTATAATCATTTGATATTCAATACAAAAGAAGTCTTCTTTAAAATAAGAAACCAGCACTATTTTATAAATAATCACTTATGGAGCAATCTAATATTTTGGATACACCAAGTATTTATCCTCAGATACTAGCGAAATCAGCAGAAATTGGTTTTACGATGCCTTCTGATATTTATATTGGAACGTTCTTGAAAACTTTAATTACCTCTAAACCTAGTGCAAATGTATTGGAACTAGGCACGGGAATTGGGCTTTCATTAGCTTGGATGATTGATGGATTAGATGAAACTTCTACACTCATCACAGTGGATAATGATCCGAAACTCACACAAATCGCTCAAGATTTTTTTGGGTCAGATTCAAGAGTGAATATCATTTGTGAAGATGGTACAGCGTGGATAAAAAATTACGAAGGTGAGCCTTTTGATTTGGTCTTTGCAGATGCCTGGCCTGGAAAGTATAGTGAAATAGAGGAAATCCTAGCTCTAATCAAAGTAGGTGGATTTTATGTCATTGATGATATGATAGCACAGCCGAATTGGCCAGAAGGACATCAAGATAATGTCAAGCGACTAGTCGCATATTTGGAAAGTAGAGAAGATTTTTCATTGACCAAAATGAATTGGTCAACAGGAGTAATTTTGATGACTAGGAAGTTTTAAAACTTAACAATTTAAAACTCACGATAATGCAATTAAAAGATAAAATCACCATCAATTTTAAAGAGTTCTTTAAAAATGGTCGATTTGATTTTTTGAAAATTGGGCAAACCAAAGAATGGATAATTCATAATTTTCCTGATCCTGATCATCTTGCTCAGTTTCCTAAAATCTATGATGACAACATTTGGTGTTACGGAAATATTGAACTGCATTTTAATAAGGATATCTTAGCAATGATTTATTCTGATTACATTGATGAACTAGATGGTGGGCAGAGTTTGCTCCTAGAAAAGTGGTTTTTAAAGGACACAAATGAACGCTCTTTGCAAAAAATTATGGTTCATTTGAATGATGCTAAAATAGATTTTCAGAAAAAAACGAATCATTATGATTCTCCTAATGTAATTTTACAGCTTGAAAGTGGGGTTCAACTTAGTTTTTACCCCAAAGAAATGGAAAATGAAGATTATTTTAAATTTCGGAAGAGAAGTAATACAATTAGTCAAAACTTATTTCAACTCTCTTCTTTCAGCTTAACAGATTTCAAGCAACTTTAACCATCATTACAGATGCTAAGAACATAGCAATTTTAATGCTTATCAATAAGCATAACTATTTTATAATCAGCGAAGCGACACAATCATTAAAAATGAAACTCTGGCAAAAAGAATATAGTATAGTAAAAGACATAGAAACCTTCACTGTAGGTCAAGATAGGGAACTGGATTTATGGCTGGCGAAGTATGATATACAAGGAAATATTGCACATGCTACCATGCTAGAAAGTATTGGTTTGTTGACGACAGAAGAATTGAGGTTATTGAAAAAGGAGTTATTAGATATTTATCAGACCATTGAAAAAGGAGATTTCATTATTCAAGATGGAGTGGAAGATGTGCATTCGCAAGTCGAGTTTATCTTGACAGAGCGATTGGGCGATATTGGTAAAAAAATACACAGCGGACGCTCTCGTAATGATCAAGTTTTAGTGGATTTGCGGTTATATTTTCGGTCAGAGATTCAAACCTTGACAGGCGATGTAAAAGGACTTTTTGATAGATTGATTACGTTGAGTGAGGAACATAAAGCGACGTTGATGCCTGGCTATACGCATACACAAATTGCGATGTTATCCAGTTTTGGATTGTGGTTTGGGGCGTATGCAGAAAGTTTAGTGGATGACTTAATGTTACTGCAATCGGTATATAAAATCAATAATCAAAATCCCTTAGGTTCGGCAGCGGGTTTTGGGAATTCTTTTCCGTTGAATCGGACGATGACCACAGAATTATTAGGATTTGAGGACTTAAATTATAATGTGATACATGCTCAATTAGGAAGAGGAAAAACGGAGCAATTTATGAGTTTTGCCTTAGCTTCTATAGCGGCTACCTTAGGTAAATTAGCAATGGATATCTGCACTTTTATGTGTCAAAACTATGGATTTATCACCTTTCCTGATGAGTTGACAACGGGTTCGAGTATTATGCCGCATAAGAAAAACCCCGATGTATTTGAACTCATTCGAGCAAAATGTAATCGTTTACAAGCCTTACCGAGTGAGTTAGCACTAATGACGAGTAATTTAATTTCTGGTTATCACCGAGACTTTCAATTAACCAAAGAAGTCCTGCTTCCGGCAATGGAGGATTTAAAATCTTGCTTAACTATTGCAGAATTTATGTTGGCGAATATTAAGGTCAATCCTACAATTTTAAATGATGATAAATATGCGTATTTATATAGCGTAGAAGAAGTCAATCGTTTAGTTTTAGAAGGCGTACCGTTTAGAGATGCCTATAAAAAAGTAGGAATGGATATTGAAAATCATCAATTTAATCCTAATAAATCGGTTAGTCATACGCATGAAGGGAGTATTGGTAATTTATGTACTGCAGAGATTGAAGGAAAGATGAAGCGAGTTTTAGAAGGGTTTAATTTTGGGCAATATGAGGAGGCCATTGAGCGGTTGTTGGGGTGATTATATCAAATCCGACATTGAAATAATTTCAACATCAATCTTATAAAAATCCTTTGTATTATTTGTCAAAATGGGTAACTCATTTACTATTCCAGTAGCAGCAATGATAGCATCGCCAATTGTCATTCTACGCTGCTGTTTTAATTCAATTGCTTTTACAATTACAGCGTCATTGATTTGCAATATTCTAATATTATCAAAAAATTGCTCATAGTAATACCGTTCAACTTTTTTGAGTTGATGATATCCAAGTACTTCTAGTTGAGAAATAGCAGATACACATAACTTTTCCTCATTTTCTTTTAAGAATTTGAACAAATTAAAATATTGAGGTTGGTGGGCATAAATAATGATATTACTGTCTAAAATCATTTTTCAAAAGGTTATTGAAATGGTAAAATTCGATCCTCCCGAGTCTCTCTCTGCCATTCGGAAGGATTTTCGATTGAAGATTTTATATTTTGTAATTGTTCTAACCAGTATAATGGAGATTCTTTTTTTTCTAGTTTATCAACATTTATAACCTTAGCATTTAACCTTTTAGCCAAAGCCATAAATAATTTTAGCTCTTTTTCTGGAAGTTCTAATGTTATTGTCGTCATAGATTTTTTTTATCGCTTTGATAAAAATACTACAATTTTAAGTCATTTACAAATTACCTTAAGTAATCTCAAAATTACTATCAAG
Source organism: uncultured Saprospiraceae bacterium (assembly GCA_964385675.1). Classification (GTDB taxonomy): domain Bacteria; phylum Bacteroidota; class Bacteroidia; order Chitinophagales; family Saprospiraceae; genus CAYLSF01. The sequence goes on along the minus strand of CAYLSF010000337.1, from coordinate 33 downwards.
GTTTTCGAACAGCAATAACATTATTGTATTAAC
>CAYLSF010000336.1:0-7039 GCA_964385675.1 uncultured Saprospiraceae bacterium | reverse complement strand
TAAAACTTTTTTGATTAAAAAATCTATCTTTTTCTAAGAGATGCTTATAAAAGATACACTTTGTGTTAATAAAGAGAAGGATGAATTATTAGGCAACACTGATATTATTCTTTATCTGAATCAGATATATCCAAAATAAGGCGTGTAGAGAGCTAAGTAAGAAAATAGGAAATTGAGGTTAGCCATTTTAATTTTGGATCTCAGCAAAAAGCTAAGATCCAAAATATGTTTCTATTTCATCTTCGGACAAGCAAGAATGCTTGTATTACTTTACAACCAAAATTTTGCATTTGGCTGTGTAATCATAGTTATCAAAGCGGAGGAATTATCTAAAACATCTTTCAGATGTTCTAAGTCTTGTTTAAGTTGGTTTTTAACTTTTGAAACCATGAAAGGACGCATAGCCATGTACATTCCTTTAAAGTCAATATCTTGACTCCATGTAACTTCTGTAAGTGGACTTAACTTATTAAAGTGAATGCGATGTTTGATATTAATTGGTCCAAGAATAGTACTCACCTCTATCAATTGATTTGGAATACATTTGGTAATTTCGAGGTGATTTTTAATGCTCATACCCATCCATTTAGTTTTTTCTATATACTTTGTACCTAAACCTTCAAACTGATGAGAGAGTAATTTTAAATCTTTAGATTTTGCTGTAAATCGAGCATGATTTCTAATGTCATTAATGTAATCGAAAACTTGCTCTATGGAGGCATTAATCTGGATACTTTTTTTGATATTCATTCTGATTATTTTAATGCGGGGATTGGATTAAACGAATAATAAACACATAAAAATTATTTACATGTAAATTATATTGACCTGTTTCACTTAAAGTTATTTATCGGAAGGTAGAACGATACCTAATTTAAATATGTTTCGGGTTGATTGTGTTTTTCAGTGTGTTATGGTGTTAAATATTTCTTAAAGTATAATTTAAAATAAGTTATAAAAAATCTATTTATCAATTGTTTATTTCTAATATTTCATCTAGTCTATCGCTCTATATAACTTGGATTAATTTTAACATTTTCAAGTTTTCCGCCATCATTTAGCATTTTATTGATTACATTAAATTCAGAACTCATAGATACAATATTCAATATCTCTTTATTCATTGGTTTACTCATCCAATATTTATTGGTTTCTGACTGAATGATAATATATCTAGGATTATTTTTATATCTCTGAATAATTTCCCTCTTATCATCAACATAATGTTCTATATATTCTGAGGGCCAATTTAATTCTGGAAACAGCTTTCTACAAAAAGCAGTTGGTAGAAATATAATTATTTCAACAGCCTCTTCATAAGGAATACCATGTCGTTCTAAATATTGTAATAGTGACTCTATATCTAATTCGCCCTCTATATTTCCTATTAATTTAATTGATAGTTTAACCCAATCTGCAAATTTTGATAGATATTTTTCTGTTCCCTTCGTCGTTTTTAATTGCGTAAAAACCTTTTTCCAAATACTCATATATCTCTATTTAAATGATCGATCAAAAAAGCGAGACATCTATTGGACATCTCGCTTTTTTGATTTAACTAATCAACGCTTAAAACTCATACCTCTGTTTGATTACCAGCAAGAATGCTGGTGCTACGATAAATCCAAGCATACGCTCCGAATAATACACCTACAAAAAACAGATCACCTACTAAGGTGTTAAAGAAATATGGTAAAGCTGCGGTATAACAAGCTCCTAAACCTGCAATTGTTTTTGGATACATCGTTCCCGACATCCATACACCAAAATTCGATATCAAAAAGAAGATAGTTGAAGCAGATAAACTCGCTGTTAATAAAACTGGTAATTTTATACCTCCAAAACCTAATTTCTTCATCCATATAGATAATGGGTTTTCTCCTCTAAGCATAAAGAAACCTAATAACACTATCAATGCAAAACTTCCATATAACCATTCAAAACCAGGTGTCATCCAAACAAAACCATCGTAATATTGAGCATATAAAATATTATTTAGTGCTAAATCACTAATCCATAATGCCAAAAATGGCATTAATAAACTCACCCAACGTTTAGCAAAGAAAGTTGCTCCAAATAATGCTACTGCACCAACAGCCGTAACATTTGGTGGATGAGGTAATAAGCGACTTAATGCTGCTACTAAAATAATAGCTGTAATGACGACGAATTGAGTAATTTTTGAGTATTTCATAAATAAACGGTGGACGGTAAACAATGGACAGTAAACGCAACTCTGCCATTTACTGTCAACTGCTCACCTTATAATTAGTTTTTTTGACATTCATTGACAATTATAATCATCAATAAATACTTTTGATAGACAAAAATACAAAAGAGGTGTTTAAATTGTCAAATATTAGGTCAATTAAAACAGATTATAGTAAATTCAAATCACTACAATGAAAAATAATACACTACTGATATTTATTAAGAATCCTCAAAAAGGAAAAGTCAAAACTCGATTGGCACAGACCGTTGGAGATGATGAAGCACTTCGTATTTATTTAGAATTACTCAACTACACTCGAACACTAGCTACTCAAATAAGTGCTAATCGACATATTTATTATAGTCATTTTATTGATAATGAAGACAGATGGATAACGCCTACGTTTGAAAAACATCTTCAACAAGGTCAAGATTTAGGGCTACGAATGTCTAAGGCTTTTGAATTAGCTTTTCAGAATAGTAATAAAGTTGTCATTATTGGCAGTGATTGTGCGACACTTACAACTACGATTATAGAAGATGCTTTTAAGGCTTTAGATGATAAGGACTTTGTCATAGGTCCCGCACAAGATGGCGGTTATTATTTATTAGGGATGGCTCAATTTATGCCTTTTGTATTCGATAGCGTTGAATGGAGTACCGAGTCGGTATTTCCTAAAACGATTGAAAATATTCAAAACCATCAAAAAACCTATACCCTATTGCCTACACTTTCTGATATTGATTATGAAGAAGATTGGAAGAAGTATGGGTGGTGAATTGAGAATTGAGAATTGAGAATTGAGAATTAAGAATTAAGAATTAAGTAAAAGATGATATTATCAGTTTTTTGTATAAAACGTTGAATATATGATAATAAAATCTTTTTAATTATTTTAGATGCCAGTTCAATAATTTCTTATCAATGTCACAAGAAGCAAACACCTACATAAAAATTGATAATCAAACACTTATAACCAAGACATAAACTATGAAAGTCGATAAAAAAATTATTGACACGCAATATTATGATTAAGAATTAACATTTAACTCCCGATATCTATTGGGATAAGATTAAACCTTTATGAAATCATTCAGTCATACCTTACGAAAAAGCAAACTTTGAGCAATCAGCTATTTGGTTCAATCTGGTAATAATCACCAATTTGACACCTAAAACTAAACAAACGTGCAAACAACTTCTACAATTTCTGATGGAGAATTGATATTGTTATTGCAAGATCGAAAAACTCAAAATCGAGGGTTTAAGATTTTGGTACAACAATATCAAGAACGAATATACTGGCATATTCGGCGAATGGTTGTAGATCATGAGGATGCTAATGATGTGGTTCAGAATACGTTTATTAAGGCATTTAGAGGGATTCATAATTTTAAAGGAAACTCAAAACTATATACTTGGCTATACCGAATTGCTACTAATGAATCCATTACATTTTTAAATAAACGTAAGAAACAATCCTCTGAATCGCTCGATCATCCAGAATCGGCTACCGCAGGGCAGCTTAAAGCAGAAAGTTATGTAGATAGTGACACAATACAACAACGGCTACAAAAAGCCATTGAACAATTGCCAGAAAAACAAAAAGCCGTATTTCTAATGCGGTATTATGATGAAATGAGTTATAAAGATATGGCAGAAACCCTGAACACTTCTGTCGGCGGCTTAAAGGCTTCTTATCATCATGCAGTAAAAAAAATTGAAAAATTTATCAAAGGGTTATAAATATGAAAGAGCGTAAGCATATAGAGGAGGAGTTGAGGGAAATATCTCCCTTTCTCGCAGATTTGAAAAAGGAAAATAATTTTCAAATTCCTGATGGATACTTTGAGGAATTGAATAAAGCTATCTTGTTACAGACTGTTGAGCAAGAAGAACAAGCGGTACTTCAAACTATCGACAAGCCAAAATCTAGAACAAATTGGCTTGATAATATAATAAATGATACCATTGCTGCGATTCAGTCCTTATGGCAACCTCAATATACTATGGCATTTAGTATTGTTGCATTAGTCTTGGCAGCAGGTTGGTATGTTTTAATACCAAATTCGACTCAAGAACTCACTGCAGATGAATTGGAGGAATACATTGAAGAAAATATTGATCAATTCGACGAAACGCTTTTAGTAGAATTAGCGTCATTGGAAGAAACTGAAATTTCACCAATTGATAATTTAAATTTAGAATCACAAGATTTAGAAAATTATATCGACGAAAATATTATTGATGACTTAGATGAAACAACTTTAGAAGAATTATTGTAAATAACATAAAAGAAATTTCATTTAAGGCTTTTGGCCTAAAATCCAATTAACAATCACAAAATCAACAAATTAAAATGAACTATAAACATATTGCAATAGCATTTTTATTAGGTATTATTTGTTTTCAAACGGCTCAAGGGCAACGCATGCGAGAGCGTTTGAAAGCCCAAAAAGTGTCTTTTATCACAGAAGAGTTAGCATTAACGCCTCAGGAAGCTCAAACGTTCTGGCCGATATATAATGAGCGAGAAGCAGAATTGATGAAGTTGCAAAAGCAAATGCGAAAATCAGGCGGTAATCGTTCAATTGAGTCTATGAGTGATTCAGAGGTAGAGGCATTGATGGAAAAACGATTTAAAATGGAAGAAGATAAAATCCGATTAAATCGTAAGTATTTCAAGCAAATGAAAAAAGTGATTCCGATAAAAAAAATTGCTCGACTCGTAAAGGCAGAACGTCAATGGAAAAAACAATTGGTTAAGCGAGTGAAGAATCGACGTAAAGGAAAGTTTAATAGAGAATAATTACCTCGATACATACTACAGCCCTTCAGTACGCATTTGTATTGAAGGGTTTTTTATATAATTTCCCTTCTTTTTAGTCCATTTGAAAACTTCAAACCTTTTCATATCATTCTATATTCTGTAAATATCAATCTGTTTAGATATATTTTACAAACACAGAAAGAATACATGAAGATATTAGTAGTGGACAATAACGACTCTTTTACCTACAATATAATTGGTCTATTAAAATCTCTTCGTATTGGGGAGATTCAAGTTGAAAAAAGTGATACATTACTTTTAAATAGCGTTAAGGATTTCGACAAAATCATTTTTTCACCAGGGCCAGGACTTCCTAAAGATTTTAACATCTTACGCCAAATTCTTCAACAGTATAAACATCAAAAATCTATTCTCGGTATTTGTTTAGGACATCAAGCTATTGGTGATTTTTTTGGAGCAAAACTTATCAACCTTTTCAATGTTTATCACGGTCAAGCACATAAAATTCAGGTGAATACGGCAAACAAATTATATCAACATATCCCTAATACATTTTCCGTGGGACTTTATCATTCATGGGCAGTGAGTCAAGAAAATCTTCCAAATAGTTTAATTTGTACAGGTATGTCTGAAAATGGAATCATAATGTCTATCTCGCATAAAGAATATGACATCCATGGTATTCAGTATCATCCAGAGTCCTTTATGTCCGAATTTGGAAAGCAAATCATGACTAATTTTTTGAATTAAAAGCATATTATCCATTTCAGCAGATGAACATCCAGCATTTCATTAAAAAAGTAAATCGGCTTGCGACAAATCGTATTCCGTTTCTATTTATCATTGATTTTGAGGCTACATCACCTCAAGTCTATACACTAGAAGAAGCTGAGGATAATGGTTATTTTTATGATATAAAGGGTCAAACAAATTACCAACTTCAGTATGACGAATCTTTATCTGATTTTCAATTTGATAGTCATCCTATTTCTTTCCATCATTATCAAAAAGCATTTGAAATAGTACATAATCATATTGCTAAAGGTAATACCTATTTATTGAATCTTACTTTTCCTTCTGAAATAATAACCAATCTTACCCTAGAAGCCATTTTCAAGATGACTACTGCAAAGTATAAACTATATGCTAAGGATCGCTTTGTAATATTTTCGCCAGAGTGTTTTGTTAAAATTAAGGATGGACATATTTATAGTTATCCAATGAAAGGAACAATTGATAGTCAGATTCCTAATGCGAAACAACTATTACTGCAAAATCAAAAGGAATTGTGGGAACATAACACGATAGTTGATTTGATTAGGAATGATTTAGCGATGGTTTCTGATGATGTTGAAGTTTCAAAATTTAGATATATTGATAAAATCAAAACGCATAAAGGCGAATTGTTACAGGTTAGCTCAGAAATAAAAGGTCGTTTACCTGAGGGCTGGAAGCGTCATCTTGGTGAACTATTGCTTACCTTATTACCCGCAGGTTCTATTAGTGGTGCACCAAAGCAAAAGACTGTAGAAATCATTAAATCAGTAGAAGTAGATGAACGGAATTATTATACAGGTATTTTTGGCGTATTTGATGGAGAATCTCTTGATAGTGCGGTCAATATTCGATTTTTAGAACAAACCCCGGCTCAAAAATACTTTTACAGAAGCGGAGGTGGTATTACTTTTTGGAGTAAACTAGAAGAGGAATATCAAGAATTGATCAATAAAATATATGTACCCACTTTTTGAAACATTGCAGGTTAAAAATGGTGTAATTTTAAATCAAGAATGGCATGAAGCACGGTATTATCATGCTTACCAAAAGTTCTATGACATAACGTCATCGTCTAACTTAATTCAAGATATTCAAATTCCTCTTGAGTATCAAAGAGGCATTGTAAAATTAAAAATAGCCTATAATCAAAAGGAACAAATTATAAATTTTCAACACTACCCTAACACACCGATAAACACCTTGAAAATTGTCTATGATAATACTATTGATTATAGTTTAAAATATAGTGATAGAAATCA
>CAYLSF010000335.1:0-7041 GCA_964385675.1 uncultured Saprospiraceae bacterium | reverse complement strand
ATTATTATATCCCGTTGGATTATAGAGTTTTATATCCAAAAAATTATTAACATTGGTATTGTATTGTACACCCATTTCTACTTCTTGGAAAGTCCCTGGTTCGCCACCGAATATTTCTGCAGGGAATAAGCTAACACCAAGATTGGTATTATTGACAAATTGAGCAGATAATAAATTACCTGTTACGTCAATTGTCCCGATTAATGCGGATAATCGCTCTTTGTTGGCTTGTGTGAATCGGATTTGATTGTTCTTCAAATCGACACTATTATCCATTGCAAACGTGATTAAATCATCTACGGACGTAAAGGTTTTTAATCCTGTTTTTGTGCTTGGACTTGTCTCTTGCTGGGCTTGTAATTGCCCTGCTAATAATAGAAAAATGATGATAAAATATCTTAATTGCATTGTACTTTGTTTTTGATTTATACTTCAAAATTAGGGTACAATACCGCTCTTGGAAATGCTAAACTTGGTGAAGTGGACAGAATGGAAGGGAAGTGGACAGAAGTTTAGATGAGGATTTTCTTCTGAAGAATTTAGATAAATGAGTGTAGAATAATTTCGCCACAAATTATCACAAATTGCACGGATAGTTCTGAGTAATTTGTGTTAATCTGTGGCTATTAATTTTTCTTCTTAACCTTGCGTTAGCCATTCTAGAAAAGCTGTGGACTTAACTTTTCCTACTAGAATTTCTTCTTTAAAATCTATGGTTAAATAGACTTTTAGTTTTCTATTGAAGTAATGGGCAACTTCTTTTATGGCTTTTCTACTGACTAGATGTTGGCGATTGGTTCTGTAAAAATCTTTGGAAAGTAGTTCTTCTAATGTACTCAACTTTTTACTCACTACATACTTCTTCCCTTTAAAGGTAAAAGCAAATACGGATTCATGTTGAATAAAAAATAAGGCAATTTGACTAATTGAAAGGGGCGTTATTTTATCGCCTTGTCGGATTAAAATGGACTTTGGTGTTGTGGGCGTTGGGGATAATTGTTGTTTGAGTAAGGCGAGTAACTGGCTTTGTTCTACAGGTGTTTCGTTTTGTTTTCCACGTACTAATTTAAATTTATCAAGGGCATTCTGGACAGACGCTGTACTAAATGGCTTTAAGATGTAATCAATGCCTAAGGTTTTAAAGGCTTTTAACGCATAGGCATCATACGCCGTACAATAGATAATCGGGGTTTGTACATTGACTTTCTCATAAATATCAAAGCTCAATCCATCTGCTAGTTGTATATCTGAAAAAATTAAATCGACGTTCGGTTGTGTTTCAAAAAACACAATCCCTTCTTCTACGCTACCAATAATATCGACTATTTCTATGGTTGAATCCACCCGTAATAAAGTACGTTCAAGGTCTTTAGCCGTATATTTTTCGTCTTCTATAATTACTATTTTCATACGTCTATGATTGGAATACTCACCGAAAAATGATTGTCTGTCTGCTGAATCAATACCTCCGCCGAACCAAATAACGCATATCGCTTTTTTAGGTTCTCTAAACCTGTTCCATTCCTTTCTGTCAATTTTAAAGAAGTCAAATTATTTGAAATCGTTAATGCAGTTTTGGTATGATAAATAGAAATTTGCATTGGATTTTTAGGTGTAAAATAATTATGTTTAAACGCATTTTCTACTAAAGTTTGTATGGCTAAAACAGGTACTTTACGCTCTAATATTGCTTCATCAATTGCCACCTTAAAAGTAAAAGAGTCCTCAAATCGGATTTGCTGAAGGTTCACATAATCATTTACAAATTTCATTTCTTCGGCTATGGTTACCAAATCAGAATTATGGGAATCTACAGAATACCGAAGAAAATTAGATAGTTGCACCACATATTTTTCAGCCATGGCTTTATCATCATAAATCAATGATTTAAGAATACTCAACGCATTAAATAAAAAATGCGGTTGAAGTTGTTGGGTTAGCGTTTGTTTTTGTGCTTTAAGGTTTTCGAGTTGTAAGGTTGTAATTCTTTGATCTGCTTTCCGCCTTTCCTCTTCTTGAATGATAGAGTTCAAAATAATGAGGATAATACTATTTAAAGCCAATACCGTAATTAAAGGAAATAACATATATTGTACCACATCCCCCCTCAATTGAGTCGGATCAATGCCAAAAATGATTTTGAAAATATTTGAAAAGTAGGCAAAGAAGAAGCTCAAAGGATATAATATCCATTTAGAAGTTATGTTGGAGTATAGAAAAAGATAGGTGTTGAATGACCAGTACATGATCATACTCATCAAAGCAGATAAGAAAATAATGAAACTTTTTTCAATTGGTAGAATATCGAATATGTAGAATGGACTAGCTCCATACAGTGCTAACAATGGCGAGCTAATAATGGCATATTTTATTATCTTATTCCTCAATGAGTGTTCGATTTTATCTTAAATACTGGATAACTATTTATCACAATAGGCACTTAAGAAAATTTTACATAGGAAGCATAGAACAATTATGGAGAGAATTATAAAATCTACATGAACTATGTGAAACTTCTATAGCTTTTATGCGATGTCAAATAGTTATCACACTAAAATCTAAAGATAAACAATCACTTTTAATAAAGAAAGATCACACAACTTGGGATTGATCTTAATTAGGATTTTATCAAAAGTTAATACTTAAGATGTATCTGATGTAATATGGCTTCTTTACTATTGAATACCTTACAATTACCAATCTTATTAAAATCCTCTATTGCATAATCTTTGTTTGTTAGATAGTAAATATCATAATTCTCATTCAAATAATGGAATAGTGGCAAAAAAGTAGGATGAATGTAATGGTAATTATTAAAGTCAAAAATAATAGGTTGACCGTTTGGTAGATCTTCCATAAAATCATGAAATTCATTGGCAATACCATTATGAATTGTTCCTGCAATTCGATATTCAAGCGGGAAATCCTTTACTTTTCTTATAGGTAATCCAAGATGTAGATAATCTTTAGTTTGTTCTAGGTATTCCAAGTCAGCTTCAGTTTCTACCGCTTCTTCCATCAATTTATAAAACGCAATAGTCAGATTCTTTTCTAGAATTCCTACAGGGAAAGTATGTGAAATTGAAAAAGTATCTTGTTGTGTAGTGATTTTGGTACAATTCAAAGACATACCATCAATCAATTGTATATATTCTGCTTCGTAGGTTTCAAAATTTATTGCTTGAATAGCTTGGTAAAAATCCATGAACTTATCTTTAGACAAGAGTAATTTAGTGGTATCATATCTTACAAAAGAATCTTTAAAGAAGAAGTATCTGAATTGATGATATTCAACACTAGGTTGAAGGGTATCCATGGTAAATTCAAATGTTGCAGAAGGATGGAAAGATGGATGAACGGTGAATTTTAAAATTTCATGCTCTAAAGTAGGTTGATAAATAGGCGAATTACAGTTGGTCATCCAACAAAAAAGAGCAATTAACCAATAGTAGAGTTTCATGAGTATTTGTTTTTAGCATAACGATAAACGGGAATTAAGTAACAGTCTATCAAATTCCAATTTTCAATGCTACATTCTCCGTTTTCAATTCTATATTTGCACCATGAAACATTTAATTGCACCTTCTATTTTGGCTGCCGACTATACCAATTTAAAGGCAGATTTTGATATGTTGAATGCTAGTCAAGCCGACTGGGTTCATGTAGATGTTATGGATGGACGATTTGTACCCAATATTTCATTTGGGATGATGATCGTGAAAGCCATGAAAAAAATGTCTGAAAAGCCATTGGATGTACATTTGATGATAGTAGAACCTGAAAAATATATCGAAAGATTTCGAGAAGTCGGAGCAGATGTAATAACGGTACACTATGAGGCTTGTCCACATTTGCACCGCACGATTCAACAAATCAAAGCAACAGGTGCAAAAGCAGGCGTCGCTTTAAATCCGCACACACCGGTATCGGTTTTACATGATATTATTACAGAATTAGATTTAGTTTGTTTGATGTCAGTTAATCCAGGATTTGGTGGTCAAAAATTTATCTACCGTACGATTCCTAAAGTTCGTGCGTTGAGAGATATGATAGAAACGCAAAATGCAAAAACCTTAATAGAGATTGATGGTGGTGTAGGGTTGCAAAATGCAGAAGAACTATTAAAAGCAGGAGCGAGAGTATTGGTCGCAGGAAGTAGTGTATTTAAATCAGAAAATCCAACAGAAACCATCCGTCGTATGAAGGACATTGGAAAAGAGACGATTTTCGTTTAATTTCCGTTCTTTAATATTAGACACGAATTTGCACGAATTACACAAATTAGATTGATTTAGTGTAATTCGTGTAAATTCGTGTCAGTTTAAATCTTATGAAAAAAATCGCCATAGTTGTTTATTGCTGTTTGTTATCGCTTGTGAGTGTTGCACAAAATGCAACGGTGTATGGAAAAGTAATGGATAAGACGACGGGCGAACCGATTATCGGGGCAACCATCAGAATTACCAATTCCGGTAAAGGAACAAGTACAGATGATAAGGGGAAATATGAACTCTTAATTCCTGCCAATCAAAATGTTACATTGGAATTTTCGTATGTCGGTTATGAAATGTCCCCTCAAACCCTACGCTTAAAAGCCAAAAAGCGAGAAAAGTTAAATATTGAATTGACCTTAAAGAAAGGGGTAGAGATTGTTGTTAAAGATGAACGCCCTGAAGAAATGGTAACCGAAGGGGTAAAACAATTGGAAATGTTACCGATTGCAAGTGGAAATTTAGAATCTGCTTTACCGTCCTTATTTATGGGGGTGCGTAGCAATAATGAACTTTCTGCTCAATACTCTGTGCGAGGTGGAAATTATGATGAAAACTTAGTGTATGTCAATGATTTTGAGATTTATCGTCCATTTTTAATTCGCTCGGGGCAGCAAGAAGGATTGACCTTTCCGAACATAGATTTGATCCGAGATTTATCTTTTTCATCTGGTGGATTTCAAGCGAAATATGGCGATAAAATGTCTTCGGTATTGGATATTAAATATAAAATTCCAGACTCTGTACGGGCATCAGTTGGACTAAGTTTATTGGGGGCAACAGCACATGTAGAGGGAAGTGTCAAAAAGAAAAGTGATGAAACGGGTAAACAGCGATTACGCTATCTATTTGGAGCGAGGTATAAAACAAATTCTTATTTACTCTCTAGTTTAGATGTGGAAGGAGAATATAATCCACAATTTTATGACTTACAAGGACAAGTTACCTATGACTTAAATGAAGATTGGCAATTAGGTTTGATTGGAAATTACTCCAAAAGTATTTATGAACTCACTCCTGAATCCTTGACTTCTACGTTGGGACTCATCAATTTCGCCTTACAATTTAGAGTAGCCTTTGAAGGTCAAGAAATTGATGATTTTGAAACCTATATGGGGGGAGCATCTCTGATTTATTTTCCAAAAGATAAAGGATATTTTCTTAAATTCTTAGCGTCGTCTTATACCAGTAATGAAAATGAGCAGTTTGACTTAATCGGACGATATTTGCTAGGAGAGCTAGAAACAGATTTAGGAAGTGATAATTTGGGTGAAATTGTAGGCGTATTAGGCGTAGGAACGGAGCATAATTTTGCTAGAAATTTCTTAACGGCAAACGTAACAAATGTGGCTCATAAAGGAGGCTGGGAAGTTAAGAAGGAAGAAGGTGATAAATTTACAAGTCATTTTGTGCAATGGGGCTTACGCTACCAAAATGAAATAATAGACGACCAACTTAAAGAGTGGGAACGCTTGGATTCAGCAGGGTATTCTTTGACCTATGATACTTCGCAGGTATTGTTAAATGAAGTGATAAAAAGTAATGTGTTACTTAATTCTAACCGATTAAGCATTTATGGTCAATATGCTTGGAATGTAAAAGATAGCTTAAAAGATATTAGTTTAACAGCAGGAATTAGAGCAGCGTATTGGGATTTAAACGGAGAGTATATTTTTTCGCCTAGAGTGCAATTTTTATATAAACCGCTCAAAACACGAGTTAGTCAATCCTACAAACTAGCCGCAGGTCTTTATTTTCAACCCCCATTCTACAGAGAATTACGGAATTTGGTCGGTGAAGTCAATCAAGATGTTCTATCTCAAAAGTCATTGCACGTAGTAGCCGGTACAACGTGGGATTTTCCAATTGGCGGTAAAGATTTTCGTTTTATTGCAGAAGCCTATTATAAATATATGTGGGATTTAGTTCCCTTTGATTTAGACAATGTACGGATTCGCTATTATGGCGATAATCTAGCTACAGGCTATGCCACAGGTTTAGATTTAAGATTGAATGGAGAATTTGTGCCAGGTGCAGAATCTTGGGTCAATTTATCCTTTTTACGCACTCGTGAAAGTTTTACAGGCGTACAGCATTTATTGAGAGAAGTCGGTCGTCCACAAGATACCCTTCAAGTTGCAGACGTTGCTCGTCCGATGGATCAGTTTATGGCACTTTCTGTCTTTTTTCAAGATTATTTACCTCAAAATAAAAACTTCAAAGTTCACGTCAATATGACGATTAGTACAGGTTTACCATTTGGTGTACCGAATGATAATATTATTTATAGAAATACGTACCGCTTCAATTCTTACACAAGGGTCGATACAGGATTTTCTGCTTTATTGTGGGATGCTGAAAAAAGAGGGCATTATCGTACAGGCCATCCGCTCGGTGCTTTCCGCAAAGCATGGATTAGTTTAGAGGTGTTTAACCTTTTAAGAATTCGAAATACGGCAGCGAATACTTGGGTTAAAACCATTTTTAATCAACAATATGCCATTCCAAATTTTTTAACATCTAGGCGTGTGAATGTGAGGTTGAAGGTGGATTTTTAGCGAAAATGATGATAATTAAATGAATTTTATTGGATACTTTTTCGATAGTTTATTCTTTTATACACTTTTGGCAGAAAAATAATCCCTTGAAAATTAGTAGTTTATAATTACTTGCCCTACTTTTGTATAACTTCTAGTTAATTATTTTTTTCGATTTTCTGATTTTTTGTCCAATTCATTGTTGGACTTAGATTGTATTTTTAAATTTAATG
>CAYLSF010000334.1:2790-7054 GCA_964385675.1 uncultured Saprospiraceae bacterium | reverse complement strand
TTTAAATGATGAAACCTGTCTAATCTTTTATGATGATATAAAAGGACTACTACTAACCCAACTAAAGCCCTTTTCCAAACTTTCTCTCCTTGTTCATCTCCTTCAAAGTCAAATAGGAAATCTAATAATAGATTAAATTTAGTTTGGTCAAATTTATGCTCTACTAAACTTACGGTTAATCCACTAATTACCCAAGCTCGATCATGCCATTGGTATTTTTGCTTATCATTTCTAATTTCCATGACAAGTTGTATAGTTGTAGGTTTTAGTTTAGGACTCGTAAATACTTCATCAAAACATATTCCTGATTGTAGCTGAAGTAACTTTGGGGTATGTTTAATAGTGTTATCATCATTTCCGATCATCTTCTCTCGCATCTTTTCAAATAAGTCTCGTCGCTTTTTTAACTCTTCTTCTGTGGTTTCATGTGTGATTGGTTTTTCAAAAAGGATAAAAGCTTGTCGCATTTCTTCGGATGTGGTATCATCAAAATTATTTTCTTCTTCTTTAGTGACTGTATTATTAGGTGTCTCTACTACAGATGTCGATTCAGAGGCTTTAATCTTTGTTTTAAATTTTTTTAAGAATTTAAGAATAGATTGATTGATTTTAGTCCTCTCTTGATTGCCCTCACTATCAACAGTACCTATAGTTTTATCTTTAACTAATTGATTATATCTTGCTTGTAAAATGATGATGTCATCTTCAAGATATTCATCTAGTTCTTCACTTAACTCCATAAGTTTCTCAAAAGCTTCTTCTATATCGCTATTAGCAACTAATCGCTTTATTTCTCTAATCTTACTAGACATCTAATTTTTATGTTTACTGCTGAGAAAATAGTAAGCCAAGATAGTATTTTTTGGATGCACAAAAAAGGCAAGAATAAAAGTAAGGATTTTTATTCTTGCCGTATAATATTTTTGATTAAAAAGTAGGGGTTACTTACCCTCGCTTCCTTTCCCCAAGCATAGAAAACGTCTTTCTTTTACAAAGAACCTATAAAGTCTAGTGTAGTAGGATAAATTTAAAGTTTAGAACTATACCCAAATAACACCTTACAAAACGTTGGCATTTCACGCCTATACACTTTTTAAGAAAGGTGATTTTTGACATAATTTGAGCGAAAAAGAAACACGGATTGTACAGATGATACAGATGAAACGGATTTTTCTTATCTGTATCATCCGTTTTATCCGTACTATCTGTGTTTCTTTTAATATTACTCCCTATTCCATATTATTTTTATAAAGGTATATAGTAATGAACGTTGGCATACATTAGCTATCCTTTTTATTCTCCATCTTGTTGATTATAATTCTCTTTAATTCCTCTAGCTGATAATCTGATTGCCAGAGGATTTGCTCTAAATTTCTTTCTATCACGATGTCGGGCTGCGTTCCAATACCGTCAAATACTTGTCCATCTTTTTGAAAAGAAACCATGGTACTAATTTTACCTTTAAGTTTAGAATGGGGCAATTCAAACCGTTCTTTGTTTCCGCTTGAACCATCTGTATTAACCCCAACTAACGTGACATTATCTAATCCTTTAAACACGGAAAATAAAATAGAGGAAGCACTAAAACACTTTTCATTACCTAAGATATAGACAGGATTACTAAAATAAGTCTTGGGTTTAGTTATTTTTTGTCCATTGAATACCATGTAATACATTTCACTAAATTTGGTGTCATCCAGTTTATACATTGGCTCAAAGGATTGATTAAAACGATCTATCGCCGCTTTTTCAGCAGTATCCACTTGATGGTAAGCATATAAATTACGATTGTTCAAATCTTCTATCCACTCCTTGCTCAAAGGTAGTTCCCCTCTTTGTTGGGCGACATTGACCACATAGATAGAATCGGGATGAATAACATATTGAGCTAAGGCAGCGACCAAATCTCTACTCCCCCCATTATTCCCTCGAATGTCAATGATAAGTGCCTGTGGAGGTGGCGAGCTTTTAGTCATAAATTGGTGGAATGCCTCGAAATATAAAGGGGCTTCATCTGGAGCGACCATATCTGACATTCTAACATAACCCATATTATTATCATCTATTTGAATCAGTTCTTTAATTAATTCAGCATCATTTAATTCACCCTCTTCTTGTCCATAGTAGGCAACTACTTTTTCCGCCCAAGTAAAATGTTTATTCCGTTCTGTTTCGAGTGGCATTTGAATCAGCGTATCCGTTTCATCATTGGTAAAGACAAAATCAAAAACGGCTGGACATTCTTTTTGCATAATAGCATAATTCTCTTCCATATATTTTAAGCGTTTTACCGCACGTGTGTGATAAGAAACCGCAGGAGCGGAGAGGTCATCAGGACGGATTTTTTTTAAGAAATCATAGATAGGAATTCCATTGATGGATTTTAAATAAGGAAATTGAGGATGTAAGATAAAATACTGCTTTTGCTCTACATCGTACTCCAAACCAATTACTTTATCTTGATAAGGTGCTGCAGTAAAGGGCAAAAATCGGGCGTTAGGTAGGTCATATCCTTTAATACTAGCGTGTCTATCCCCTAATTTACCAATCATCTCTTCAAGAAATAACCCCAGCTCCACCCTACTATTGTCTTCCTCTTTAAGTGTTTTTAAATAAGCCTCAAAGTCTTTTTGATAATCATAACCATTGAGACTAGCATAAGAAGAATATTGCTGCATAAAGTTGTCAAGATATGCTAAATCACTTTTGACTTCTTCTAAGGTTAAATTTTCTTTTGGTGGTGTCTCACAACTTACAATAAACAGTAACATAAAGATTGTGAGCAATTGAATTGAATTCATATTGGATTGAGTTTTATTAAAGTGAATAATACCAAAAATAGTACTACCATACAAAATAATTTTGGACACAAAGAACACAGAGCTACACAGAGTATATTTTACTGACAATCAAACACTTAAACCTATACACCCTCACGCATCTATGTGTTAAATATAAAAATGTATAGTAGTATGACCAAAAATAATAGTCTTTTAAAGGAAACGTAATCTAGTATCTAAATGTGGAATGGTAAGGTGTAGTCTTAACTAATTTTAATTACTCATATCGAGAGCAATTAATTGATATTTACACGATTTTTTTTAAAAAATCATTCACTCAATAAAAATTCTAAAGGAATATGCAATCGAGCATTCCACGCTTTTTCAGAGTGATTCGCTCCTTCAAATTTTAAGGTTTTCCAATTATTCTCGTCATATCCGCCGTTTACCATAACACTATCTACCATTTGTTGATAGGGTTCGTATAGTGCATCTAGCGTTTCAGTACCATAATCAAAATAGAGCTTATGGTTTCTAGGATTTGGTAGATGCTCTTTCAAATAGGTTGCAAATTGTGCAGGAATAGGATTATTTAAGGTATCAAATGTACCCACCCAATGGGTAGATAAGCAGGCTGCCCCACCAAAAACAGTTGGATATTCGCAGAGGGCATACATAGAAATGAGTCCACCCATACTTGACCCTGCAATAAATGTATTTTCTCTATTGGAGTAAGTCGTATAAGTTTTATCAATAAACGGTTTGAGTTCTTGAACGATAAATTTCAAATAATTATCCGACAATATTTTTGCTTTGAAAAGGGCGTGTCCTTCACTTCTTTCCCCAAGATTTAATAAACTATCTTGAAAAGTTTGTGGAAGGCTTTCAAATGGTTGTTGCGGAAAATACTCAGAATGTCTCAATTCTGTATTAGCAATACCAACGACTATAGTTGCTCTAATTTTATCTTTATCTAATAATTGCTGCATTATGGCATCAACGTTCCACTCTTGCTTATTCCAAGTCGTCGTAGAATCAAATAACATCTGACCATCGTGCATATATAACACCGCATATTCTTTATCACGGCTATAATCTTTGGGTAGCCCAATATCTATATTTCTTGGCTTTATAAATTTTGAATTAAAGTTTTCAAATCTGACTATTCCATTCGATAAGGTGATCGATTGAATCGTTTCTTCTGATGAGCAACTAAGGAGTAAAAATAATAAGCTGTATGCTAGGAATCGAAATTTCATATCTTGTAATTATAGGTCTAAAGATATGTATATTCATGTTGATTATGCGTTATAATAATCAATAATTCTATTTGTATTTTTTGTAAAAATCATCTTATTATACCACTTTTTTAACGTTTGATTTCATATTTCCACCTATTCAACTTCATCAAACTTTGGCAATAAAAACGTCATCCCTGCTGCCATAATCATTAATATCCCTGCTGTAATCAAAGCCAAATCATA
>CAYLSF010000334.1:0-2766 GCA_964385675.1 uncultured Saprospiraceae bacterium | reverse complement strand
TTTCCTGTGGTATCCCAAATATAACCCACTGCGGTAGGGCTAACGATTCCACCCACTAAAAAAGCACTATATAAAACACCTGAAATCGTACTATAGTGTTTCATCCCAAAATATTTTGCTGTGAAAAAACCAATCAAATCTACCTCAGAACCTACGGCTAATCCCAAAGCAATAGCCCCCAACAAAGCAAAATCAATACCGCCGAAACCCAATGCAAAACAACCAGCCGAAACAAATACAAACAAGACCAAAACGACCTTTGGTGCAAAAATTCTATCAATCAAGAAACCTGCTGCTAATCGTCCTGTCATCACCGATAAGCCTATAACTGCTCCAAGCTTTCCAGCGTCAGTAGGTGTCATTCCTGCATCTTGTAGCATCGGAATAAAATTAGGTATCAAACCCAAAATAGCGATGGAGGCTAACGCAAACAAGGCGAGTAAAACTTTGAATACTTTTGTAGAAGCGGCCTCTTTCAAGGTCATTCCTGATAAGGCCTTATCTTCTGTGGTTTCCGCTGAGGTAGGTGGTTCATCTTTAATCAAAAACCAAACAAAAGGAATGCCTACCATCACCATGCAGAAAAGCAGAAAATAACCATCTCGCCAACCATTTTCTGCTACATAAGGTGTTAGATAGCCATTGCTAAAAGCTGCTCCTAATCCAGTTGCCGTTAGACAAATCCCTAACGCAAATCCTTTATTTTTTTCAAACCAGGCATTGACTACTCTAGTAAAACCAATCGCTGTAGATGGAAGGGCAACTAGTGACATAATTAGAGACAACAAATATAAATTCCAAAGTGTGCCATTCATTTTTGTAAAAAGAAATAAACAACCACCATATAAAAATAGGGATAACGTAGCTATTCTTTTGATACCTATTTTATCCATTAACATTCCTGCGAAGGGCGTGCCTATTACTAAAGCAAACGTTCCTAAACCGCCTCCAAAACCAATCTCTGCTCTTGACCAACCAAATTCATCTTGCCAAGGCTGCACCCATATACCGCTAGAATAATAGTAAAGGGAAACTATACTAACAAACATTCCGATAAAGCAAGCCAGTAAAACAACCCAGCCTCTCTTAAATTCATTAATTTCTGATTTCATATTTCAAGATGTTATGATAATATGATTGTGTGATTGTGAAACTATATAACTGTATGATTTTAATACCATGAACAAAATCACAAAATCATACTATCATACAATCCGCTCACTATTTTTTCTAAATCCGTCATCATGCCTGCATCATATATATACCTATCTGGTCGAATGATGACAAACTCCATTTTATGAACTTGCATCCACTCTTCTAATTCAGCAGCAATAAAATTTGTCCCCACTAAAAAAACTTGTCCATTTAACCTACTTTTAAAATTAGTAACTAATCTAGAAGGAATTTCTTTAAGGCTAATTAAGGCAAATTGATTCCCTAATATTTCATCTAATAACAATTCTTGCTCGGCTACTTGTATAGTTGGTTGAATCGCTAGTTGTCCTGATAAAGGATGGTGTTTGCCTAAAAGTCCTTTCTTATAAGGCAATTTTCTACTAAAGTCTTGTTGCACTTTTTTTTGTAAAAAAGCACTATTTTTAGCTAAAAAGAAGAACATATTTCGTAGAACGACAAGGAGGGGATTTTGAGTTTGAATAATTTTCCCCATTTGAATCGCTCCTTTGGAAATAGCAGTTACATGTGGTTTTCGTTCTGCTTGATAGGTATTTAATAGTTGTTCCTTTGCTTTTCCTTTTAATACTAAATCCAGTTTGAACGCTAAATTATGTGCATCTCGAATGCCTGAACACATTCCTTGCCCTGCAAAGGGCGGCATTTGATGTGCACTGTCTCCTGCTAATAATAACCGCCCTTTTTGCCATTGAGCAACCGTCAGTCCATGAAAAGTATAAACGGCTGAACGGGCAATCTCCAATTTATTAGGGTCAATAAAAGGTGTAATTAGTTTTTTGATAGCAGTAGGTTGAGCAATACTTTCTTTAGTATCGCCATCTACTAACATAAACTCAAATCTTCGATGTGTACCTACACCAGGAACATAAGTAATAGGACGCTTAGGATCGCAAATTTGCTGATGCAAAGCAGGCAATAAAGCGGCATCCTCCTCTGATTTTAAAAAAGTATCTATTACCATCCACGGTTGATCAAAGTTGAGGTTTTCAAAATTGAGGCCCATACTTTTTCTAACCATACTTCTGCCGCCGTCACAACCGATTAGGTACTTGGATTGAATAGTTATCTCTTCTTGATTTTGGGTATTGATAGCTTTTAGTCTGGCATCATTTCCTGTATCTGCTACTTCCATTACTTCATATCCTTTAAACCAATGCACTTGTTCTTTCGCTTTAAAAGCAGCCCTCAATTGACGCTCTAAATCGGGTTGTAAAAACCAGTTGGCAGGTGAATGACCATAAGGTTTATAATCTTTGAGTAATTCTAACTCCATTAAAATCTTTCCTGTAGCAGAGACAAATTGCATTTTTTTAAAAGGCGTAATACTTTCTTTTAGTTCATTTAAAAGACCAACTGCCTGAAAAATCCGAAGAACTTCATCATCTATATGTACTGCCCTAGGCATACGATATATTTCCATCTCCTTTTCAATAATCGCAACAGAATGACCAAAGTCAGCTATCAAATTAGCTAACATTGCTCCGACTGGCCCACAACCAACTATGGAAACATCTACTTTCATTATTTATTAATTCATTATTCAAATTTTGCAAAAACCAAATCAATGACCAT
>CAYLSF010000333.1:0-7060 GCA_964385675.1 uncultured Saprospiraceae bacterium | reverse complement strand
AATGCGTAATCTAAGTAATCACCATTATCTTCAATTTTGATTTAGATCAAAAAATATTGGATTTGTTCCGCTTAAATTTGAAGTGTAAAATAAATTTCAAATGAAGGAACTCCTGTATTTATTTAGTTTACTGATGTTTGCTGCTTGTCATCAAGCCCCACCAATATTAGGACAATGGAAGGTAAATAATTCATTTTATAAGGCAACTTACCAAATAGTCCAAGCCGATCATACGATAAAAGGACAAGTACTGCACTATGATGATGGTACGTCTCAATATCATTTTAATGGCACAAATCCAACCTATCTATTTAACAATTTGATTAAAAAAGAAACGGTTTATGTTGATGCGGTTACAGGGGCAACGACATTGGAAACAACCCAAAATGTAAACCATATCACCTTAAAAAATCAAGACACTTTATACGTGACGACTTATATCCATGATAAACCGCTAGAGGAAGTATGGGTTAGGCAGGAAGTCCTTGAGGAGTAATTTATAACATTCACAAAACAATACAAATGACTTATTTTAGATTAACCGTCTTCCTCGCTTGTATTTTATGTTGGGGTTGTGACGAAACCATTAGAAACATTGCAGGTAATCCAGAGGAGGTTACACCACCTACACCTTCTACTTCTGTTGTACCTTATGATATTAATCAAGATGGATTTGATTTATTGGCGAATATGCAAGGACATTGGGTGGGCATCAATCGAGTAATTAATATTGATTATGATTGGTTTGCTTTTGATTATCGTCCCATTTCGCCTTCTCATATTTTTGGCATTTTTGAAGGGGGAACAATGGGCAATTTATTGACTTCTTTTTTTATCACAGACTTTAAAAATACAAGAACCATTATGGCTCGAAATGGAGGGCTATTGAATGGGATTTATCGAACAAGTTATTTTGTATTGGATAGTGTCAAAGCAGATAACAATGGTAAATATTATAGATTGGTAGATGCTAAAGGTGGGGCAGCAACGATGTTTATGGAATTGAGATTTCAGCAAGATAGTCTTTTTTTCAATGCTTATACAAGTCGCTTAGGACTCAATGGGTTGCCCACTCGACACATGACCTTTAAAGCTAAAAAACAAAATTTAGCATTAGCTCAAACGGCTGCCAACACCGTTGGTTTTCCTCAAAATATACCAGCAGTTGATTTTTCTAATGGATTACCAGAAGAGCTATTTTATGTCAATGCTGGAGCAAGTGAGCCAAAGTCCGCCTCTTTTTTAGCACTAGGGGACAGCACAGATAATGTTATAACGATTGCGCCACAATCAGGCGATCCATTTACCATTATAGATCACCCTTATTTATCCTATCTTCAGATTGATATTGTTCAAAATCCGCTAATTGAAAATAGAACATTATTTCTCAATCTCTCAAAAGATCCGCTCACGGATAACAATGGTTTTTTAATGTTCAATGCTTTTAATTCAGTTTTATTATTTCCTGAGTTAGTACCCAATACCGAAGATTTTTTAGTTACTTATTTGCATCCTGGTACTTATTATCTCACAATAATAGCAGACGCTAGTGGCGATGGATTTATTTCGCAAGGTGATGTAACTCACATTTCTCAAGCTATCACCATTACGCCAGAAACACAACATCAAATCACAATTGACAACATTACAATCCAAAATTAAAAACCATGAAAAAATACTATATCGTTATAGGATTAATGATATTTGGAGCATTTATCCTACAAAACTGCACAAAAGCCATCATTGATGAAACAGGAACTACTCCTACACTTCCTGATCGAATTATTAAATATTCGCCCGATATAGAAACCATTATGTTTAACCATTGCACCACCTGCCATAGTGGTAATGCTCCTTCTGCAAATGTGGATTTATCTACTTATCAGAATGTTCGGTTTTATACAGAACAAGGGAATTTAATTCATAGAATGAATAATACAAATAATCCAATGCCACCTAGTGGCGTATTATCCATAGAACAACGACAACTTTTAGATAAGTGGATACTAGATGGTTATTTGGAAAATTAATATTTAGTTGTAGTAGTAGGTATCGGATATTTTGAAAATATTCGATACCCTTTTTATAAAAACATTCAAGATGAAAAATCTTAAATATTATTTGATACTCGTTGTTGGGCTAATATTAATAGTACCTACTAAAGGACAAACAACAGAAATTCCCCCTTTAGCTTTTAAAAGTTTTAAAATAGGCAATTTACAATCCTCAAAAATAGCTAATCAAGGTAAATTTTATCTTGGCATTTCTTATCGTACAAGCTCCTTAAATGACAGTACCACTTCTATTTTTGATTGGAATAATTCATCGACTCAGTTGTCTTTGTTATATGGAATTTGGGATAGAATTCAATTGGGTATTTCTGCTGAAACGTACCGTCAGACTTATGGCGCTTCCGCTAAAATTGGTTTTTTGCAACAAAATGATGCTTTTCCTTTAGATATTACGGGATTTACAGCGATTCAAATGGATGCAGAATTGAGTCCAGAACGTTATCCATTGATGAAATTTTTTGATCGATTAAGTTACACCTCTCAAATTATCGTAGCCCATCATTTTTCTAATGGTTTGTCAATAGAAGCTGTCCCTACCTTTATTCGTCAGAATTTAGTGCTAGAACCTTTTCAACAACACAATCAAATCGTCATAGGGTTTGGCGGAAGCCTTAAAGTCAGCAAACGTCTCTCGCTTAATGTGGATTATGTACATAATCTTTCTAGAGCAGCAACCTCTATATATCAAGACCCTTTTACCCTAACATTAGATATGAAATTTGATCAGTATGATATTCAACTTTTATTTTCTAATGCTGATGCTATCAATGAAGCTAGTGTAATAAGTAACGCAAAAGGAAGTTGGGCAGATTTAGATATTTTCTTTGGGTTGAATGTGTTAAGGCAATTTTGAGCAATCTGGATCAAAACTAATTTATAGAGTTAACTCTAATCTTTCGGAAACAGCTAAAGCCTGACAAGTTAAAATTAATCCCTTTTCAATATCAGCATCTTCTAAAGCCATACAAGCTTTCATTTCTACCTTTCCCTTTTTCAATTGAGCAACACAAGTACCACATACACCACTTTCACAAGAATAGGGTGGGTTGAGTTTTGCCGTTTTTAAAGCAGAAAGAACCGTTTGATTTTTTTTAAGCTGTAAAGTGTGTTGTTGACTCCTGAGCGTAAGGTGTAGCGTGGCAGGAATACTATTAATCGTAGTTTCAGTTGTATTTGTTAACCCTCCAAATTGCTCAATATGTATTAGGGGTTTTGGAATACCAAGCTCTGTCAATGTTTTTTGAATAGAAGTATTCATATTAGCTGGCCCACAAATATAATACTCCGTTTGTTGAGCGATAGGAGGATGTTGCGTAATAAACCATTCAACAGCTTCTGCATCTATTCTTCCTTGTCGCCCCTTCCATGGTGTCCAACTTGTCCATACCTTCGGATCGGATAGCGTATGAACAACGGTTAGTCTCTTGGAAAATTGATTAGCAAGAGCTGTTAATTCATCATCAAATATAATAGTGTCTTGATTGGTATTTCCATAGAACAAATAAACTTGACTATAAGGGGAAGTATATAATACCGTCTTTAATATGGAAAAAATAGGGGTAATTCCGCTACCTGCAGCAAATAAAAAATAAGTTTTATAAGCATTGGCTTCGATTGTCGCATAAAATCGCCCTTGAGGTGGCATCACTTCAATAGTATCACCTACGCTTAAAGTAGAGTTGATATAATTAGAAACTAATCCATCCTTAACTCGCTTTACGGTAATTTGTAAAGGTTCATTATAATAAGGAGAAGAGTTTAAGGAATAAGAACGCCTAACCTCTTGCCCTCCTATATCAAATTTTAAAACCAAATGTTGACCTGCTTGATATATAAAATGCGAAACCCAATGCTCAGGAATATCAAAGGTCACCGTTGTTGCATCTGGAATAGGTTTTTGTAAAGCTGTAATTTTTAATGGATAAAATTGCATAGTCATTTTGAATTGATTTAAACAAATAGGTAGGTAGTATTGCACTCTGTCAAAACCCACCTATCCTTTCATCCATTTTTGGATAATAGATTGAAATGTACGAACAGTACTTTCTCCATACTTCGCTGTAGCGGTTACGCTAAAGAGTGGATTTTTTAAGGATTTTTGTTGTTGTTCACAAGCATAAATATCTTCTGCCATAAAATCCCCTGTAGACATCGGATCATCCGTGTCTGTTGTACCATATTTAGACCCTGTTCCCATAATTCCATGCCAAGAATTTGCTGATTTAAGACTCTGCTTAGTGTATTCCCAAGAGGACATTTGCTCCACTTTAGAGCGTACAATTACTTTTGTCTTATCTGGAGCAAGAGGAATCGCATGAAAAATACTCCAGCTAGATTCAGTTTCTGACAAACCTATATTTGGAAAAAACCAAGGCACATAGGCACCAATATACTCATCTGTCATTTCTTTAATTCGCTTAAATGGAATGAGTTGATCCAAATTTTCCAAATACTTAGCTACCAAAGGTTCCCAGAACAAGTAATGATCGCCAACAAAACCATATTTAGCCTTAGCATGATCATACATATTTAAAGTATTGGAATGAAGGTGGGCTAAATGATAAACATCAATATAATTTTCAGCAACGATCTTCCAATTAGCATGAATGATTTTTTCATATTTTGAGTCTGGATATTCTATTAATCGACTAGGATCGTGAGGGCCTAAATGCTCTTCACACCCTTTAAACCATTCTATAATAGATGGAGCATTTGGCTTAGGATGAACCCAAATCATACCACGCCAAATGTCTACTGATGCTTTATGCAAACAAATTTTATCTAATGCTAAGTCTGGGAATTCTCGTTCTTTATCGGGTACACTAATTAATTGACCATTTAAACTATACGTCCAATCATGATAAGGACAAGTGAGAGCTTTTTGTTTTTTACCAACTGCTCTTAATAGTTGTGTACCTCTATGCCGACATAGATTATGAAACGCTCGAAGTCGCTGATCTCTCCCTTTCACCACCAAGATATTTTGATATCCGCATTGAACAGTGATATAATCACCAGCATCCTGAATATCTTCCATTAAACCTGCAAACTGCCAAGTATTTCCAAAAATATGTACTTGTTCTTGTTCAAACCAATCTTGCGAAGTATAAGCCTCTACAGGCAAAATTGGCATTGTTCTTTTTGTTTGATTCATGATTGTATTGACTAAGGTTTCTTAGTTTGAGAGGATGATTATCAAATTATTCACTATAAAGCAACAAAAATCATATAAACAGACATCCATAACCAAGACAAGATAATAAACCAGTATAAAATAGGATGTGTAATCCTTTCAATGGGTTCAATAAAATAGGTCACCTTCGTAAATATATCAGGAATCACCCAAAATAAAAATAAGACACCCCATATCCACGAGTAATTAAAAAAGACAGCGACATATAGTAGAATCAACCCCAATATGGTTCTCCATTTTTTCATAATTATTGTGTAAAATAAAGATAAGGGTTATCCTTTTTGAAAATTTTGATTTAGATCAAAATTTTATTTGAGATAATTTTAGAGCTATTTACGAGAGCGAATTCTACTAAGGGTAGCTTGAGAAATACCTAAAAAAGAGGCAATATATCCTAATTTTACCCGTAACTCTATATCAGGAAAAAAGCCTAATAACAGTTCATACCGTTCTTTGGCACTCATAAACATATAACCTTTAGAATATAAATCAATAAAAGCAAGATATTCTTCCGCTAGTAAGCGACCATATCTTTCAAATGCAGGAAAATCTAAGAGTAATTGTTGATATTTATCATAAGTGATAGTATAAATTGTGCAATTTTCAAGGGTTTCTATATACTCGAAACTTGGGCTTTTTTTATAAAAACTAGACCATGCCGTAAAAAATTGATTTTCTCGATAAAACCAAGATGAAATGTCTAAATCTTTATCAATATAATAGGTACGAACCGTTCCTTTTTTTAAAAAATATAGTTTTCTGGCATATTGATATTCTTTTAAAAGGATGGTGTTTTTAGGTATATCTTCTAGGGTAAATAGTTGCCTAATCGCTTCTTTTAATGATTCAGAACAGCGTATTTTAGTTTCGATATGGTTCAATAAGCTTTCCATATTTTTATGAGTAGTTTTAAAGTTATAAAACAATACTTTTAAAACTACAAAAAGCTAGATCAATGACCTAGCTTTTTGATATAGAATCGCTTTTACTGTTACTTTTAATTTCCAAGTATCAACGGCAAACCACCATCTTCTCCACCACCTACAACAACAACCTTAGAATTTGGAGATTCTGCTAATTTAAGCGTCGCTTCAATACCTTTATCTTTTAAGATATTGTTAGTCAAACTCGCATTCAAGACACGGTTCGCTTCTGCTTTTGCTTTGGCTTCAATGATTCTACGCTCTGCCTCTTTACGCTCTTGCTCTAAGATATATTCGTACTGTAAAGCTTTTTGCTCTGCTTCCAATTTATTCTCAATCGCATTTTTTACCTTATCTGGTAATGCAATATCACGAATCAAAGATGCTTTCAATTGAATATGATTTTTTGCTAAAGTTTCTGATAAATCTGTTTGAATCATCGTTTGTACTTCATCTCTTTTCGTAGAGTATAACTCCTCAGGGTTGAAGCGACCAATGATTTTACGTACAGATGAACGTACCTCAGGTATCACTAATGAGGTCATATAGTTTTTACCAAACTCTTCGTGTAAGTCTCCTATTTTTTTGTATTCAGGATGTACACGCACTGTTACATCTACTTTAATATTCAAACCACTGCTTGATAATACCGTCATGGATTCTTCTTGCTGACGCTCTCTTACATCATATACATACATGGTGTTCCATGGAGCAATCACATGAAAACCTGGTCTATAGACAGTTTCTTTATCTAAACCTCCACCAAATCTTTCAAATAAAACGCCTCTTTCCCCTGCATCAATTGTTAGAAAAATACTATTGGAAAGGCTAATAATAATGATTAAACCTATGATTGCAAAAACACCTAGTCC